>JBBSCU010000020.1:0-34877 GCA_038249935.1 Chroococcales cyanobacterium | reverse complement strand
ACGCAAATTTAATAACGTGCAATTCTTATTTAACTTGGAATGGTGCGTTACGCTCCGCTAACACACCCTACTTTTGCACTTTATTTAATCCACATTCCTAAGGTGCGAGTCGATGCAACTAAGGTGCGGGTCAAAAAAACTTGTGTGTACACCGTAGCTTAAAAAGGGGGGAACCAGAATCAAAGTCCCTCAATTTATCGGGGAGCCACTGCGGTCTTGGGGTCTCCCCAAGTAGAGCAAGTGGCATGGATTTAGCGGGATATAGAACGTTTTGATACCTGCAATAGGACTTTTCAAACATCCTCTTAGGCTGGTAATATGGCTTTTGACTTGAGTGTGCCATCTTCCATGTGAAGGATGCGATCGCCAATATCTAAGATGCGGTTGTCATGAGTAACCATCAAAATGCTACAGCCTTGTTCTTTTGCCAGTTTTTGTATCAAGTTAACTACATCTCGTCCCGATTGGCTGTCAAGGGCGGCGGTGGGTTCATCGGCTAGGATAATTTGCGGATGACTGACTAAGGCACGAGCGATCGCTACTCGTTGTTTTTGTCCCCCAGATAGTTTATCAGGATAGTAATGCAAATGATTTCCTAATCCTACCTGCTGTAACATCTGGGCTGATCTAAGTTGCATATTTTTTAATCCAAGATGTTTGTGCAATTCCAAAGCCATTTTGACGTTTTGGAGTGCCGTCAAACTACCATGCAAGTTATGTCCTTGGAAAATATAACCGTTATGGCGTCGCGCCTGTACTAGTTGTTCAGCACTAGCACCACAAAGTTCTCGTCCCAAAACCCGCAAACTACCAAATTGGCTAGAACGCAACCCACCTACTAAGGTTAGTAAGGTAGTTTTTCCAGAACCAGAAGGCCCCGTCATGATAATAATTTCACCGGCGTTAATCTCCAAGTTGATGTTAGATAAAACTTGCTTGCGGAGTGAGCCGTGACCAAAGTAGTGATCGAGATTTTTAATAGAGATTACATGACTAGTCATAAATAGCTCGATTACTCGTGATGACAGTCATTTGTCCTTTGTCCTTTGCAAATGACCAGTGACAAATGACAATTTTTAAAACATATCAGCGGGGTCGGTGGCTTGGAGTTTGCGGGTGGCGATCGCACCGGAAATTGCACACATAATAATGGTCAGCACTAATACCTGCAATGCGCGAATCGCAGTCATGTACATGGGTAAATTTGTGGCACTGCGAGTTAGTTGGTAAAGTGCTAAGGACACTCCTAATCCGGGAAAGAAGCCTAGTGCTGCCAATATCAAAGATTCTTCAAACATCACACCTAGCAAGTAGTAATTGCGATATCCCATTGCTTTGAAGGTGGCGTATTCTTTAATGTGGGCATTAACATCGGTGGAAAGGACTTGATAGACGATAATCACGCCTACCACAAACCCCATCGATACACCCAGGCTGAAAATAAACCCAATTGGGGAATTTGTTCTCCAGAAGTTGTTCTCAAATTCAATAAATTCGGCGTGGGTTAATACTCTGACATCATTTCTTAGGTAAGCTTTTAAGGTTGCTGCGGCTTTTTTCGGGTCATAACCTGGTTTGAGAAGAATCAAACCTAGACTGACACTGTTGGACTGTCGCCCGGAAAATAGTCGCATAAAGTTCTGATCGCTGGTGATTAAGTTGCCATCAGCGCCAAAGGAAGCCCCGACTTGGAATAAGCCAGTAATGGTAATTGTCCGCCGTTCTATTTCGGTGGTCAGAGTTTGACCTTGGTCAATTTGAGCGATCGCTTTTTGATAATCTCCTCTAGCACCACGGTCTAACAAGACGCTATCAGGCATTTTGATCGTCTGTAATTGCTGGTTAACATCTGGTAAGTCAAAGGCTGGCTTATCTGGGTTGAACCCGATAACTAACACCCCCGCCTCGCGGTGTGTTTGGGGATTTTTCCAAATTGTGTTGTTGAAATACATTGGTTCTGCTGACTTTACCCCTGGTATATCCATTGCTTGGTAAAGTCGCCGACGAGAAAATGTAGACAAGCTTGGCAAGTTACGAGCTTGGGGACTGGTTAAAACAATGTCTGCTTGCAAACTGCGATGCAGTCTAGTGTTACTGTCATATAGCGCAGTCTGAAAACCCATTTGCATAAACATGAGAAGATCCGCAAAGGCAATGCCTAACAATGCCACCAAGAGACGGCTTTTTTCATGATTCAGTTGCAGCCATCCTAGAGGTGTTCTTCGTCGCAGTTGTTCAATTAATCTCATCATAAGAAGTGGGGAGTGGGATCAACACGGTTCGGATAAGACTTGATCCCCCCAACCCCCCTTAAAAAGGGGGACTAAGAATGGCTCTATTTCCCCCTTTTTAAGGGGGACTAAGGGGGATCTTTAAGGACTATGCAGCTTAACCGAACTGTCTAGGGAATGGAATGAGGGAAAGTTAAAAGTTAGAAGTTAAAACATCCACCTCAGAACTCCGTTCATCCACCTCAGAACTCCGTTCATCCACCTCAGAACTCCGTTCATCCACCTCAGAACTCCGTTCTCAATGCCCCATGCCCAATGCCCAATGCCCCATGCCCCATGCCCAATACCCAATGCCCCTTTCACAATTCAATTACTGCCTTAACTTGCATATTAGTTAAGGTGGCGGCTTTTCGGCTGGAGTTTTCATCTAGTCGGATATGGACTTCTACTACTCTGTTATCGATGTTGCTGACAGGATCGCTATTAATGAGATTTTGCCGCCGCACTTGCAAGCCTTTACGATCTACGATTCCCTGCAATTCAATGGGGAGATAATCACCAAATATTTGCACTTGCTGCCCTGAATGCACTTTGCCAATATCGCTTTCGTAGACTTCGGCTATGACATACATCTGGCTGGTTTGCCCAATATCAGCAATGCCATCAGTTGATACTAATTCTCCAGGATGGGTGTGGATCTCGAATATCTGTCCATTTTGGGGCGATCGCACTTCTGCCTGTTTTAAATTAGCTTTTGCTAAATTCATAGCTGCTATGGCACGATTGATTTCTGCTTGGGAAGCTATAACATCCACTCCGCGCACTTCGGCGATTTCATCGAGTGTTGCTGTGGCTTCTTTGATTTGTTGCTGGCTAGTTGCTTGAGTGCGATTTAATAGTGCCTGTGCTTCTTGCAGACCTTTTTGAGCGGTTTCCAAATTTAAACGCTTACTGTCCCGTTGAGAGGCGGAAATTGCTCCCTGTTGAGATAGTTTCTGATAACGTTTGTCTTCGGCTTGGGCGTTACGCACTTCGGCTTGGAATCGTTCAATTGTCGCTGCTTGGGCATTAATATCACCTTGGCGTTCTGCTTCTAAGCGAGCGATCGCGGCTTTTTGGGCGGCAATTTCACCGCGTTTAGCACCTGCTTGGATGCGGTTTAGGTTTGCCTGGGCTACTTTTACCTGTTCCTGCGCTTCTTTTAATGCTGCTTGTAGGCGATCGCGGCTGTTTAAAATCGCAATCACTTGTCCTGCCTTTATCCTATCTCCCTCCTTCACCAACAACTTTTCTACCCGACTTCCTTCCGCAGACACCGCAGCAGAGAGTTTGATTACCTTTCCCTGTGGTTCAATCCGCCCTAAAGCTGTTACCGTTTTTAACTGTAGTAATTGTATTGCTGACACTTGTGCTTCTTGAGTTGCAGAATTTTGCCAACGTTTTACTATATAAAAACTGATTCCGCCTACCAATAAAAATGCAATTATACTTATAGCAACAGACGGACGCAGAATAAATCTAGGAAACGTTCTGTACCCTAGCTTTGAGTTTCGCACCATAGATTACCTCTTAACTAGTGGCGCAGAAAAAAGAATAGATTCAAGAAGAAATCAGAAGTCAGAAATTGTTAATTTATCTGTTTCAAGTCATTAACAAAATTGGAAATTGTTGAGATTTTACTTAGATAAGGTGATTTAGCTGGCTAGAAGAACAACAAATTTCTCAACTGAGTGAGAGGTTTATGTTCTTGGCAAACTACTTCTGTTTTATGAAAGTACTCAGGTATAGTAAACGGTTTTAAAATTACGGGTTGTAACAGTGCCAACAATCAAATGTAAGTTAAGTAAGTAGACAGAACTATTTGTCTCATTACGAGCCAGTCAAATTAATGAGTATGAAATTCAAATCAAAAATCAGATATTTCAAACTCTTATTCTCTGCGCGGCAGTCGCTTCAAGTCGGCAAAGCCGCCCAACGCGCTGCCTTGCCTCTGCGTGAGGTAAATTTATATTCTCACTCAGCAACGTCAGATAATTTATAGCTTTTATAGTTTTTGTATCCCTGAATACTTGATATGTGTGACGTAAGCCATAGACACTAATCAGGTATTCAAATACTAAACAGATGAAAAAAACTAGCCTTTTTAAATTTCTGCTGCCTTGTGTAGCTGTAGCCCTACCTATAGCTTTGATCGGGTCTTTAAGCCCAACTAAAGCACAAGCACAAAGTGTGCATCTAACCATGGGCAATCCAAGTAATGCTGGAACAACAAGCACAAGCAATTTATTATTATCAAAATCCCAGTATGCGCTGAGTTACAGCTGCATCAAAGGGACTGCAAATTGGGTGTCTTGGCAGCTAAATTCCTCGTGGCTGGGTTCAGCGCCAAGGCAAGACGACTTCCGCGCTGATACCACCCTCCCATCAGGATGTAATCGCATAGGTGGTTCTGAGTATTCTGGTAGCGGGTTTGACAGAGGACACATGACACCCTCCGCTGACAGAACAAGGACAGTGGCGGATAACTCTGCAACTTTTCTGATGACGAATATCGTGCCACAGTCACCGGACAATAATCAGGGTCCTTGGGCAGTGCTAGAATCCTACGCGAGAACCTTAGTAAGCCAAGGGAGAGAACTATATATTATTTCTGGCCCCTCCGGTAGTGGTGGAACTGGCTCCAATGGCACAAGAACTACAATTTCTGGTGGCAGAATTGCAGTTCCTAGTAGCACTTGGAAGATTATTGTGGTACTAGACCGTCCAGGTACTGCGTCGTCGGTTACGACTGGCACGAGGGTTATTGCCGTTAATATGCCCAACACCCAAGGCATAAGAAACAGGAATTGGAGAGATTTTAGAGTCTCTGTTGACTCAATTGAATCTACAACAGGCTTCAATTTCTTATCTAATGTGTCATCATCTGTTCAATCTGTGATTGAATCTAGAGTTGACACGCAACCTTAGAGGATGTTTGAAAAGTCGTAAAGTATACTAGAAACCCCTCTCCAAACCTCTCCCCCACAGGGAGAGAGGCTTTGAAACCCCCATTCCCGCACTTCGTGCCGCTACGCGAACGTAGGGAAGGGGGGCTAGGGGGGTTAGGTTCTTAATGCTTTGATGTTACCAAAAATACTTTTCAAACATCCTCTTAACATAGTTCGTAATTAATTGACATAAGTTAATAATTACGAATTACGTTAGCGAGTATTCGATAGCGAAGCGTTAGCGACGCAGGAGCGTCGCGTCATTACGAATTACAAATTAGCTGCTAGGTTTCCACAACTTTGGTAGAAAGCCCTGCTAAATCTCCAGATGGGGTCTTACCAATGATATAAACATCAATATTTATCGTACCTATGCGATAAATATTGATATCATTGAGATTATCTTTAAGCGTCTGGACAAGTGTTTGAAATTTTTTAACATTCTCTTTCTGTGGTTCATCGTGCCACTCTTTTTCATAGGCACAATTACGAAAGAAATAATCTAGAGCCACTTCCTCGACTGGTGAGTCTTCGGGATGGTTTGTTAGCTGGAGTAGTTTTTGAGTTGTGACATTGTTAGCTTCACTAGTCCAGAAACAAACCTCAAAAGGGTACTCTGATTCGCTCATCATTAACAAATCAGCGCAAGACTGTTTTAATTTTTCAGTAATATCGTTAGTCATGAGTTATTAATTTCTGACAACGTTCATACTGTATCATTGCCTGTTCCTTTAAACTGCTGAGAGAACAGCATGATCATTTACTAGCTTGCCATCTTCCATGTGAACGATGCGATCGGCAATATCGAGAATGCGGTTATCATGAGTGACTAAAAGAATGGTACAGCCTTGTTCTTTTGCTAGTTTTTGCATCAGGTTGACTACATCTCGTCCCGATTTACTGTCAAGGGCGGCGGTGGGTTCATCCGCTAAGACGATTTTAGGATGACTGACTAGCGCCCGCGCGATCGCAACTCTTTGTTTTTGTCCCCCAGATAAGTCATCAGGATAATAATTGACACGATTCCCTAATCCTACCTCCTCTAACAATTGGGCTGATCGGGTTTTCATTTCTGCGGGCGAAATATTCTTATGCACTTCCAAGCCCATTCTGACGTTCTGGAGTGCTGTCAAGCTACCGTGCAGATTGTGCGCTTGGAAAATATAACCGTTATTGCGTCGCGCCTGGGTAAGTTTTGCTGCATTAGCGCCACAAAGTTCTTGTCCCAATATCTGCAAACTCCCAAATTGGGCAGAACGCAATCCACCTACTAAGGTGAGAAGGGTAGTTTTACCTGAACCAGAAGGCCCAGTCATGATAATAATTTCGCCGGCGTTAATATCCAGGTTGATATCAAAAAGAACTTGTTTGCGGAGTTGACCTTGACCAAAATAATGGTCGAGATTCTTAACAGAGATTACAGGTTGAATAGTCATAAATAGCTCGATTACTTGTGATGACCGTCATTTGTCCTTTGTCATTTGCAAATGACCAATGACAAATGACAAATGACAATTTTTAAAACATATCTGCGGGGTCGGCGGACTGTAATTTGCGAGTGGCGATCGCACCCGAAATTACACACATAATCATAGTTAGCGCTAATACTGTTAAGGCTCGCGCTAAGGTCATATAAAGTGGTAAATTGGTGGCATTCCGAGTTAGATAGTAAAGTCCTAAAGGTGCGATCGCTCCAGGAATAAAGCCCAAGATTGCCAAAATTATCGCCTCTTCAAATACCACGCCCAATAAGTAGAGATTGTTATATCCCATTGCTTTAAAAGTGGCATATTCTTTTATATGAGAATTCACATCTGTAGAAAGTACTTGATAGACGATAATCACGCCTACCATAAATCCCATAGATACACCCAAGCTAAAGATAAACCCAATCGCCGTATTTGTTTGCCAATAATATTTTTCAAATTCGATAAATTCTGCTTTTGTCAATACTTTGACATCATTACCCAAGTGTGAGTTTAAAGCTGTTTTCATCTGCTTTGGATCATAGCCTGGTTGTAGTTGCACTAAACCTAGACTGACACCGCTAGCTTCTCGCCTGGGAAATAGTCGTAAAAAGTTCTGGTCACTGGTAATCAAAGTACCATCAGCGATAAAAGAAGCCCCGACTGTAAATAAACCACTAATGGTAATCGTCCGCCGTTCTATTTCGGTTGTGACAGTTTTACCCTGTTCAATTTGAGCGATCGCTTCTTGATAATCTCCTCTGGAAGCACGATCAAAAAGAACGGTATCTGGTAGTTTAACAACATTTTGTTGGCGATTCACATCCGCTAAGTTAAACACTTGCTTGTCTGGATTGAATCCCATAGCTAATACTGATGTCTTTTTATGTGTTTGGGGATTCTTCCAATCTACAATGTTAATATACATAGCTTCTGCCGACTTAACCCCCTGTATATCCATTGCCTGATAGAGTCGTCGCCGCGTAAAGGTGGACATATTAGCCAAGTTGCGCGCTTGGGGACTGATTACAAACATATCAGCTTGCATACTTTGATGTAGTCTGGTATTACTTTCAAACAAAGCAGACTGAAATCCTAGTTGCATAAACATCAGCACATCTGCAAAGGCAATGCCTGACAATGCTACCAATAAACGACTTCTTTCATGACTTAGTTGCAGCCAACCAAGAGGGGTTCGCCGCTGCAATTGTTGAATAAATCCAATCATAGTTCAATCACCGCCCTTACTTGCAGATTGGTCAATTTTTCAGCTTTGGTGCTAGATGCTTCATTTAATCGCACATGAACTTCTACTACTCTGCCGTCAATATTACTAGAGGGGTCACTATTAATCAGATTTTGTCGTTGCACTTGCATCCCTATCCAATCTACGGTTCCCTGTAATTCTCCAGAGAGGGAATCACTGATTATTTTTACCCGTTGACCCGATCGCACTTTGTTAATATCACTTTGGTACACTTCTGCAACTGCATACATCTGTTCGGTTTGACCTAGTTCCACAATCCCGTCACTGCTAACGGTTTCTCCGGCTCGGGTATTAATCTTGAGAATTTGTCCGGTTTTGGGAGCGCGGATGTATGCCTGATCTAGTTCTGCTTTCATTTTCTTGACGGTGGCTTGAGCGCTATCTACCTCTGCTTGGGCATTGGCTATATCTGTGGGACGGACTTCAGCAGTTTGGTTTAGGGTAGCTTTTGCTTCGTTAATCTGCTGTTGCAAGGTGGCGAGGGTTTTATCTCGGTTAGCTTTGGCTTCGTTAATCTGCTGTTCTAGGGTAGTTATAGTTCTCGTCTGGGTGGCTTGGCTTTCGATTAACTGCTGTGTGGAAGTTTCTGCACTCAAACGTCTGCTATCAACTTCCTGACTGGAAATTGCCCCTACTTTGTATAAACTTTCGTAGCGTTGCACGTCAGCTTGAGCGTTGCGTTTCTCGGCTGCGACGCGAGACACCGTTGCTTGTAAGCTTTTTTGTTGCCCTTGTAGTTCTGCTTCTAGGCGATTAATTGTCGCTTGCAGAGTTTTGACGTTTCCTTCTAGTTCTACTTGTAAACGGTTGACTGTCGCTTGTCGCGCTCCAATTTCTCCCTGCTTGGCTCCTGCTTTCACCTGCTCTAAACGGGATTTAGCTACTTGAACTTGTTGTTGTGTTTCACCCAAACTAGCTTGTAAGCGATCGCTACTGTCCATAATTGCAATTACTTGTCCTACTTTAACGCGATCGCCTTCTTTCACTAACAACTGCTTAACCAGATTTCCTTCATTAGTAGAAGGTGCAGACAGTTTGATTACCTCTCCATTTGGTTCCAACCGTCCCAAGGCTGTAACTGTTTTTACCACTGGTTGAACAGCTATCGGTACGTCTTGGCTTGCTTTCGATTGATTCTGAAACTTTGATACTGTATAAACACTGACTCCACCTGCCACTAGGGATGCAATTATTGCTAGTGTTATCGGCGATCGGAAAATATTTTGAGAAGATCGTAAGTCTTCTAAGTTCAAGTTTTGCGTCATAGGATTCTCCCCTTCGCATCGGTCGTTTACTAAACCGTTCAGTTCAATTTTATGCTAAACTAAACGGAGTAGTTTAGTCAAGAGGTTGCGATCGGAAATAAGAAGAATTAATGTACTAGTCCTCTGCTGAACCCCGTTATTGGGGACAAAGGCGACAAGGAAGGATAACAGAATGCTTGCCACAACTGAGATTAATGGCGTAGAGTATTTTGCCGCATCTATTAAAATTGTTTATAAGAAAGGATAATTAATAAATGGCACGCATCAAAGCTGGTGAAGTTGATCGAGACAATTCTGTTGATAAAGTGGAGCAAATTCTGCAAGGGGCAATGCAGGAGTTCCTCCAACATGGTTATGCTGGTACAAGTATGGATCGGGTAGCACTAGCAGCCAGTGTTTCTAAAGCCACAGTTTACAGCCACTTTCAAGATAAAGAAGGACTTTTTAAAGTACTGATAGAGCAACTGGCAAGCAAGAAGTTTAACTCTATTTTTGGCACGGAACCTATTGAGGGAGAACCAAAAATCGTACTACGTCAGTTGGCTACCAAAGCATTAGAACACATGACTAACGACCAAGAACACTCTGCATTTATGCGAGTGCTAATTGGGGAATCTGGTCGTTTTCCTGAGTTAGCTCAGATTTGTATTCGGGCGATGAATAAACCAGTGCTGGAAACTCTCAGTAGATACTTAACCGCTCATCCTGAACTAAAGATAATTGACCCAAAGGCAACAGCGATGGTTTTCATCGGGTCATTGGTGCATTTTCATATTGCTCAGAATGTAATGCATGGCAAGGATATTATACCAATGGAAAGCGATCGCCTGATTGATGCCTTGACCCACCTAATCCTCAATTGCGATGAAGAAAAGGCAGATTTGTAGTGTTAATTAATAGCGTCGCAGAATAGCCCGTCGTAGCGATCGCTTTCTATATTGTACCCAGAGCGAAGGAATTTAATCACAAAGGCTGAGAAAACTTCTCATGGGTAGATGGCCATCATCTGGAAAACCAGTAAGATTGCATACTGATGATGCCATCAAAATCCTTTTGCAATGGAGTGTCGATAATGACATTAGCAATGACTCCACAAATAAAGCCTTTAACGGATGAAGAATTACAGAAGATAAATGCTTACTGGCGTGCAGCTAACTATCTTTCGGTAGGGCAAATATATCTACTCGACAATCCGTTGCTCAGAGAACCGCTAAAGCTGGAACACGTCAAACCCCGGCTATTGGGTCACTGGGGAACAACACCAGGGCTGAACTTTATTTATGTTCACCTGAATCGGGTGATCAAAAAATATGATTTAAACACGATCTATATTGCTGGCCCTGGTCACGGAGGCCCTGGACTGGTAGCCAACACCTACCTAGAAGGGACTTACAGCGAGTATTATCATAACATCTCCCAGGATGCAGAGGGAATCCAGAAACTGTTCAAACAGTTCTCTTTCCCCGGTGGTATTCCCAGCCACGTTGCACCGGAAACTCCTGGTTCGATCCACGAAGGCGGTGAACTTGGTTATGCCCTCGTCCACGCTTACGGTGCGGCCTTTGATAACCCTGACTTGATCGTTGCTGCTGTTGTCGGTGACGGCGAAGCTGAAACAGGTGCTTTAGCGACTAGCTGGCATTCCAACAAGTTTCTAAACCCCGTACATGATGGTGCTGTACTTCCGATCTTACACCTGAATGGGTATAAAATTGCCAATCCAACAGTACTGGCACGGATCAGCCATGAGGAATTAGAAAGCTTATTTGTAGGCTATGGCTACAAGCCATACTTTGTTGAAGGTGAAGATCCCGCAGATGTCCACCAGCAGATGGCGGCGACTCTAGATACAGCGATCGCTCAAATTCAAAGCATTCAAAGAGAAGCCCGTGTACATGGTTTCACCGAACGTCCCCAGTGGCCGATGATTGTCATGAGAACGCCCAAAGGTTGGACAGGCCCCAAAGAAGTCGATGGTAAAAAAACTGAAGGTTCTTGGCGATCGCATCAAGTCCCCCTGAGTAACATCACAAAACAGCCAGAACATCTAAAAATCCTAGAAGATTGGATGAAGAGTTACAAACCAGAAGAACTCTTCGACAGCAACGGTAAGCTGATTCCCGAACTCGCAGAACTGGCTCCCAAAGGTCATCGACGCATGGGTGACAATCCCCACGCCAACGGCGGTATTTTACTGTCCGACCTAAAGATGCCCGACTTTCAAGATTATGCTGTAGATGTTTCTGAACCAGGTAAGGCGATCGCTGAAGCTACCAGAGTTACTGGCAAATTCCTGCGCGATATTATGCAACTTAACCAAGAAAGTAGCAATTTCCGCATATTTGCCCCCGACGAATTGGCATCAAATCGTTTGGACGCTGTGTTGGAAGTCACAGATAGAACTTGGGTAGCCGAGATTTACCCTGAAGATGACCACCTTTCCCCCAACGGTCGCGTGATGGAAATTCTCAGCGAACATTGTTGCCAAGGATGGTTAGAAGGCTACCTCCTCACAGGGCGTCACGGGTTTTTCACTTGCTACGAGGCATTCATCCACATCATTGACTCGATGTTCAACCAACACGCCAAATGGTTGAAAACTACCTTAGATATTCCCTGGCGTAGACCGGTTGCTTCCCTCAATTACCTACTCTCCTCACACGTTTGGCGACAAGACCACAACGGCTTCTCCCACCAAGACCCCGGTTTTATCGACCATGTGATCAATAAGAAAGCAGAGATTGTGCGCGTGTATTTGCCCCCCGATGCCAACACTTTGCTATCAGTAACTGACCATTGCCTAAGAAGCCGCAACTACGTCAACGTCATCGTTGCTGGAAAGCAACCAGCATTGCAATATCTTGATATGGATACTGCTATTAAGCACTGCACCAAAGGCATCGGTATTTGGGAATGGGCAAGCAACGATCAAGACGGCGAACCAGATGTAGTGATGGGTTGTGCTGGGGATGTTCCCACCTTAGAAACCTTGGCGGCTGTTGATATCTTACGCCAGAACTTCCCTGACTTAAAGGTGCGGGTAGTGAACGTAGTCGATTTGATGACATTACAGCCAAAAAGCGAACATCCTCACGGTTTGAGCAAAAAAGACTTTGACGTAATTTTCACCACCGACAAACCTATCATCTTTGCCTTTCATGGCTATCCCTGGCTGATTCATCGCCTAACTTATCGCCACACCAACCACAATAATCTGCACGTGCGTGGCTATAAGGAAGAGGGAACCACCACTACCCCCTTTGATATGGTTGTTCTGAACGACCTGGATCGCTTTCACCTAGTAATGGACGTAATTGATCGTGTACCAAAACTAGGACACAGGGCGGCTTATGTCAAGCAGCAGATGCAAGATAAGCTGATCGAACACAAGCACTACATTGAGAAGTACGGCGACGATATGCCAGAAATTCGTGAGTGGAAGTGGCCTTATTAACCCAAGTTACTATAGGACTTACGCAAAACTACACGCGGTAGGGGCAATTCATGAATTGCCCCTACCCAAAAATAAGGGTTTCGGCTATTGTTTCAATTTTGGTTAATAAGCAAACCTAGCTAACCAATAAATAGTTACACCTAAAGCCGATCCAGCTATTACTTGAACCGGTGTATGTCCGAGTAATTCCTTAAGACGGTCTTCGCTAAAGCCTGGTTTTTCATGAAATAATTCATCAATCATTTGATTGAGAATACGAGCTTGCTTACCGGCTGCTTGGCGAACTCCTGCGGCATCATACATAACGATGATGGCAAAAACCGTCGCAACGGCAAAATCAGGAGATTCCCAACCAAGTTTTTGCCCTACACCAGCAGCTAGAGCCGTAACTAGAGCGGAATGGGCACTGGGCATACCTCCAGTTGTCACTAAAACCTGCACATTCAGTTTGCGATTTTTAACAATCTCGATTACAAGCTTTAATATTTGAGCAATTAAACAAGCTACCAGAGCAACCAGCAGCACCCGGTTGTCTAAAATGTTGCCTATGTCCTGCATGGTATTTTGGTTAGGTTAATAAATATTAGCAGCAGTTGTTGGTTGAGGAAACATTTAGATTTAACCCAAAATCCAAAATTAACTTAGTACATCCCAGTGAAAACAGACTAACTATGCAAAATAGCTCAAAAGCTTACTTGATAAGCTTTTGGAATTTTGGATTTCGCAAAGCAGTACTAGTTATTGCGACTGGTAATAAAATAAGCGATCGCCTCCATTGCCTTGGCTTTCTCCCCAAATGGTTCTAATTCCGCACAAGCTGCTTTAACTAGCTCTTGGGCTTTTAAGCGGGATTCCTCAAGCCCCCAAAGGCTGGGATAGGTTACTTTCTGAGCTTTTTGGTCTTTACCAGCTGTTTTGCCTAATTGCTCTTTGGTTGCAGTGATATCCAGAATATCATCAATGATTTGAAATGCTAGCCCAATGTTTTGAGCGTAACGGGTTAATCTTTGCACATCTTCAGATGATGCCCCAGCTATGATCCCGCCACAGACTACGCAAGCTTCTAAAAGGGCAGCTGTTTTGTGTTCATGGATAAAATTCAGCGTTTCTAGAGAAATATCTGACTTACCTTCCGATTCTAAATCGACAACTTGACCACCGACCAAACCAGCTGCCCCCAGCGCCCGACCAAGACGGGCAATTACCTGCAAGACTAGCTCTCTAGCAACGCTTTGAGGGGTTTGAATGGCAACAAACTCAAAAGCCAGAGCTAACAAGCCATCCCCAGCCAAAATCGCCACATCTTCGCCATAGACTTTATGATTCGTCAACTTACCGCGACGATAATCGTCATTATCCATTGCCGGCAGGTCGTCGTGAATCAACGACATTGTGTGGATCATCTCCACAGCACAAGCCGTTGGCATAGCCATTTCGACGGTTCCACCGATCATTTCACAGGTAGCAAGGCAAAGAATCGGGCGTACACGCTTGCCTCCAGCTAATAACGAGTAGCGCATCGCCTCATAAATCTTTTCTGGATAAATGATCGGGATAGCCTGATCCAAAGCAGTATCACAAAGCTTTTGTCGCTCTCTTAAATAGACTGCTAAGTTAAACGTGGCTTCCTCCGGTGGTGTCTTTTGAACGTTATTAGTTGCTACCATTCTTAAATTCCTGACATTTTGAGATTTTTGTTTTATACGTCCCAATTTTAAGGTGTTGTGGGGCTGAAAAATATGAAAAGTTGGGAGTAGAGACGCGATTAATCGCGTCTGTTAGGAGTTAGGAGTTAAGATTAATAATTCTTAACTTTTAACTCATCACTTCTCACTCATCACTTTCTTGTGTTGCCGTTCTGGAATAGCTAGCAAATGTATTTTGCAACAATATGGCCACAGTCATCGGACCAACACCACCAGGAACGGGGGTAATAAATCCTGCTACGCTAGCGGTTGATTCAAAGTCCACATCGCCAACTAAGCGACTGTTGCCACTAGCATCGGTGACGCGGTTCATTCCCACATCTACCACAACAGCGCCCGGTTTTACCATATCAGCAGAGATCAATCCGGGACGACCGACTGCTGCAATTAGAATATCAGCATTTTGGGTGATGCTTTTGAGGTCGTGCGATCGCGAGTGGGCAATAGTAACTGTAGCATTAGCTTCTAGTAGCATCAGCGCCATCGGTTTACCCACTAAAATACTGCGTCCCACCACTACTGCTTGTTTTCCTTCCAAGGAAATCTCATATTCTTGTAAAAGCCGCATCACACCAGCCGGGGTACAGCTGCGTAAACCTGTTTCTCCTCGGATTAGTCGCCCCAAGTTCACTGGGTGCAGTCCATCGGCATCTTTATCGGGATCAATTTGATGTAGCAGAGTCACAGCGTCCAAGTGGTTAGGTAAGGGTAGCTGCACGAGAATACCATCCACCCGCTCATCGTGGTTCAGTACAGCAATTACCTCTTCTAACTCTTCAAGGGTAGTTTGGGCGGGAAAATGCTGGCCAAAAGAGGCAATACCAACTTTAGCGCAGGCCTTTTCTTTATTGCGTACATAAGCTGCTGACGCGGGATTATCGCCAACCATCACCACTGCTAAACCAGGCGATCGGCCAATTTTTGGTTGTAATTGTTTAATGGCAATAGAAAGTTCTTGCTGAATTTTTGCAGCGATCGCTTTACCATCAAGGAGTTTAGCCGTTTTTGTTTCCATGAAAATTTCCAGCTATATTCGTCTTTTGTTCAAAGTCCAGAGTGAAAACATTGACCGAAGAAAGGCAGAGGCTAGTCACTGAGCCTCCTGTACTGAGCGCAGTCGTCCGCATAGCGTCTCGGAGAAAAGGATGCCGGAGTGCAGGAGGTTTTATAAAATAATTCTTCCCTCTGCCAAGGGGTTTTAAGCCTATAAATTTATTTATGAACAAAGATAAAAATATTTTTTAAAGGGACTCGTAGTGCTTTGGAAAATGCATACTTATTAAATCTCTGTTCGGCTGACCTCGCGGCGGAAGCCTAAATTAATTTATAGGTTAGTGTAGCTCCATTTACAAGAGCTTGGTTAAGATATGTTAGATAAATACTGAATTCGGAAGCGTTAGCACCAAATCCAGCATTTGTATAAGTCTGCCAAAATCAGACGTTGGTATCTACAAGAAAAATATCACCCTGCTGGGGATTATCAGTACGGAATAGTCCCCCCAAAAAAGCAACGCCGTAGTGTCCCAAGAATTCGCAGTAGTGAAAATTTACCTTGATATTTAAGCAATCTTGGGGCAATTGCTCAATTTCATCCCTAAGTTTGAGTGATAGGTGTAATTGCGATCGCAGATCAAGTAAGATCGCAAGCAGCCACAACTATTACCCGCTTAAAGAAACTGGGAATTGAACAATCGATTAGTACAAATACTAAAAACTCCGACTACCCACTTCTTTAGGTGCAGGAGCGATAGAAGCGCCATTGGTTAGGTTGAGAATACCAGAAACAACAATTTTTTCCCCAGCTTTTAGTCCTTCGAGAACTTGATAATTATTCCCCTCGATAACTCCTAATTTCACGGACTTTTGTTGAGCCACCAAAGACGGCGCTCCAGATTGAGGCTTTTCCTTCGGTGCTTCAGCCACAAACACAAAAGTCTCTCCACCCAGGCGAGATATTGCTGTAACTGGAATTAAAATTCCTGGACGTTGGTTCCAGATAACTTTGGTTTGCACCGACTGGCGATTGAGCAGTTGGCGTGTAGAGTTACCAAAGTTGGCTTTAGCTAAAACTGTCTGCGAATCTGAACTGGCATCTGGGGAGATGAAACTCACTTTACCCCTTGCTGTGGGTTTGCCTTGGGCATCCAGCATTTGCACTGGTAATCCCAAACGCAGCTTTTGGGCTTCTTGTAATGGAACGGAAATATTCAGTTCTAAAGAGTCATTTCTAGTCAATGTAGTGAGTTGATCTGCTTTTTCCACATAATCTCCTACCTTTGCGGGAATATCACCAACAATGCCAGTGAAAGGAGCTAGGACTTTTGTGTATTGCAGTTGGACTTGAGCAGCTTGGACTTGGGCATTTGCTTGAGTGACTTGCGATCGCGCTTGGGCAATTTCTTCTGGGCGGGAACCATTTTCTAGTTGCCTTAAGGATTGTTTCTGTTGTTCCAGGGCACCACCTAGCTCATTGATACTAGAATTTCTACTTTTGCGGACTTGACCTAGACGTTTCTGGGCTACGACAAGGGCAGCTTCAGCACTTTGCTGTTCTTTGACATATCCTTCTAAAACATCTTGGGAAACTGCACCCTCTTTTCTCAATTGTGCATATCGCTTGGCTCGTGACTGTGCTAGTTCCACATCAGATTTAGCTGACTGAATTTGAGCTTCAGCTTGGGCAATTTCTTCTGGTTGCGATCCAGCTTGAGCATCTGTAAGACGAGCTTGGGCTTGGGCTAATTGCGCTCTACCTTGGGCAATTTCTTCTTGTCGAGTACCCGCTTTGAGTTCCGCAAGACGTGCCTGGGCTTGTTCGAGTCCGCCTTTAGCTTGTAATAATTGAGCTTGGACATCATCACTTTCTAGGCTAAGAATAACTTGCCCTTGTTGAACACGGTTGCCTTCTTTGATCAAAATTTGGGTAACTCGTCCTTCAACCTGTGGCTTAATGATTACCGATTGTGGAGCCTCCAAGGAACCAAGAAACTCCGAACTTTCCTGCACAGTTCGAGTTTCTACGGTTGCTAGCTTGACGGGAATTGCCATCGGTTGATCGGCTGCATCAGCACCCGATGGTGTATTGCTAGTTTGCCACCAGCGCCAACCAAAACCAACACCTGCAATTAACAGGACAATTCCCAACAACGGAAGCCAACGTCGCTTTTGAGGTGGTTTAGGCGATCGCTCTGGCAATGGTTGCGACTCTTGACTAGAATCAGTAACAGCAGGTTGTTCTAGTTCAATAGGAAGGGGAGATTCTGGGAACTCAGAATGGGACATCTTCGTTTTCTCGTCTTGTGGATTTACGCTTGGGCAATCTACTCTTGGCTAAAAAAATACTATTTGAATAGTTTTTTCTCTATAAATTGGAGATAAATATCGCTCAGGATGTCCGGCATCTAAAACGAACAAATTTATTTAACACATTATGGTTAATTTGTACATTATCTAACTCCTATAAGTTATTTATACGGATGATTTATAAACCTTGGTTTTGGCTCAGAGAGGAAGCGCCTCTATATCCGAGGACAGTGTACCCTATTTAATGCTAGGTTCTCCATAAGTGTTTGTAAGTGCTTGCATTATAACCACATAGTAGAAGTGATTAGTACAAGGTAATGAGTTTATCGCTCTTAAGTAATAGTCAATACTGATCTTAGGGACGAAAAAGGTATGAAGCGATCGCATTTTTGTAAAAAATCCCCCATTGCGCCAGTTACTTCCACGGATAGCGAGTCATCGAGCGTCGGTAACTTCCGCAAAGTAATGGTTCCCCAATGCTCAATATTCTTCAACCATCTACAACTGATTTCTTAGAATCCAGTTTTGGTAAGATACCTACAGTTGATTCTGGGTTGGTAACAACATGATAAAATAGCGCTTCATACCGATTAAGTGCTTGCTCCAAGGAATAGTTTTCTTCGGCAAACTGTCTTCCTGTATTACCTAGCTTTGCCCTTAAAGTCGGATTAGCATATAAATCATACACCGCAGCGGCCATTGCATCTGGTGATTCTGGCTCAACAATTATACCACCACCACTAAGTTCTATGGCTTTCGCAGCAGTACCAGTGGCGGGAACTGAACCCACAATCGGGCGACCACTTCCCAGCAGCAGTGGTATTTTTGAAGGCATATTAAACGAAATTACATTGCGCTTTTGCACAATCAGTCCCACGTCAGATGCTGCTAGCATTTCGGGTAGTTTTTCTCGCGGTTGCAACGGTAGCAGCAAAACATTATCTGCTCCATTTAATTGACAATATTCCTGCAATCTTTGCAATGCTCTTGATTCGCCAACGATAACAAAAACAATTTCTTTGATATGACGCAAGCAAACTGCTGCTTCTATTACTGTCTCTAAACCTTGCGTTAGAGCAATGTTACCCGAATAGAGGACTACAAATTTCCCATCTAATTGATGGCTAGATATCCAGGAGTTGCTCTCTTTAGGTAATGGGTGAATGAAATTTACATTTACCCAATTAGGAATACAAACAATTTTATTAACAGGTACTCCCTTATTCACTAAATTCTCACTAAACGCATCAGCGATGACACTAATTGTGTGTGCATTCCGATATGCAAATTTCTCTAAGGCTGCAAGAGTTCGGATCATCCACTTGTTTTTCAGTAGCCCGATACGCACGGCAGCTTCTGGTAGAATATCTTGCACATTTAGAATTACTGGGCAGTTGTATAACCAACCAAGTAGTGTTGCAGGTAATGTAGCTAGTAGAGGTGGAACTGTTAAGATAATCACGTCGGGACGTCCGCCTTTGAAGGCTTGTGGCAAGCTCGTGAAAACAAAACTCAACTCCAGCAACAACCGATCTACAAGATTAGGTTTAGACTTGATTCTGAGATAACTTCGCTGGATTGTAACGCCATTTTTTTGTTCATTAACGTACCATTTACCTCGATACCCATCATAAATCTCGCGCTGAGGATAGTTGGGCATTCCGGTAATTACCCGCACTTCATGACCTCGCTTTACTAGTCCTTCTGCCAATTCAGTCATTAACGGAGCAATTCCAATTGGCTCTGGATGATAGTTGTAGGAATAAATCAGAATGTGCATGAGCTATTTTTGAATTTCGTAAAGACAGGCTAAGGAATGTGGATTAAATAAAGTGCAAAAGTAGGGTGTGTTAGCGGAGCGTAACGCACCATTCCAAGTTAAATAAGAATTGCACGTTATTAAATTTGCGTTCCTAAGGTATCGAGTTTGTTCCTTATAGTAAGTAGTAGTTGCTACTTTTGGTATTTGTCTTAGAGTTGTATTATTTTATTAAGTTTACGTTAAACATTGGTTATGACTTTTAGTAGTGATTCTTAAAAGAGAATTTTTATACTGAATAAAACACTCAAAAATCAAAATATCACTTGTGTTAAGTAGGTTAGGCTCTTATTTATGGACATGGGTTTTAGCTTCTAATGATTATGACAATCGTTAGTCTCCTTAGTTCTAACTAATGTCTAAATTTTCACCTAGAGGATTGTAGCAATATATTTACGTTTGTGTATATAACCCTGATTCCGCTCTTTAAACTGGCACACAAAGGCTTTTTAACCAAGTCATCATTATTGTATTTACTGGGTAAAATCTGGTGTTAAGTTAAAAGACCTTCTGCAAGGTAAGGTAGTGCGGAGCTTTTACCAAGTAAATCAGTGCTGAGTGATTTTACTTCATTCAGCACTCAGCACTGAGCTTTGTAAAAGTGTTGATGAGAAACCGATGAGTTTGAATAATAAACCCACGAGGTTACTCAACCAGTTGGGCTAGAATATAAATTCAGTAAATTTGGCAAGTTCTGATTAGAAAACCCTACTTTTTAGCAAGAGGCTTGCTTTTTCTTGAGAGTTGAACCTACACCCAAGGTAGCAAGTGCCACTAAACCCAAGATAGAAGCGGGTTCAGGGACTTTGGATACCTGAATAGAGCCAGAATTTTGATCTAGTGTTATTGATGTTCCTTGTTGATCGACATCCTGACGTAATCGCAAAATTTCGCCGACTGTTCCAGTAAAGAAGTTTTCTCCAATTACACCCGTTCCTCCTGCTATATTCAGCGAACCAAACAATGTATGAGTGGAAGTATCAAAGTTGAAAGCGAAGAAGCTAGATTCTGACACTCCACCAGCAACGGTGTCATAGGTTCCAAGAAGATTATTAGATGGGTCTAAGAAGGAGACATTCAAGGATTGTAAAAAATCGGTTGCTCCGCTACCACTTTCTGAAATAATTGTAGGTGCTGTAGCTTCGTCGTAGCTAAATGAACCTGTTGCTGAATAACCAGCATTACCTAGCCAGTTAAAGTTGAAATCAATTGCTTGAGCTGGATTGTTAGCAACAGCAGCGATGCCTGCGGCGGGCTACGCCTACGCAACACTGGTTGCTGCGATCGCGCCAATCTTAGCGAAAATGTTTTTCATTGTCATAACTCCAAAGTTAATTGACATGATGCAAATATCAGTGCATCAAACAACCTGAGCTTACGATGAAAATATGTATAAGTAAATACTGCATAAAACTACGGTAGTAAATATAATAAATCAATGAAGAGAAGACTTTCTTTGTAAAGTTTTGGATAAGATGCCAAGTCTATGCAACAAACCTGAGAGCGAGTTTATCCATAAAGATGGATCTGGCAAGGCTGACTAAAAATCACGAGCGATCGCCTGATAATAACTGATAAAGTTGAGCTACGCAAAGTTGAAAACAGTGTCCTATGCCTGGGTTTCTATTAGAAGTTGGTACAGAAGAACTACCTGCAAGTTTTCTCAGTGATGCTTTAGTGCAATGGCAGGAGCGCATTCCCCAAAGCCTGGAAGCAAACAGCATCAAGGGCAAAAGTGTCCAAGTGTACGGTACTCCCCGGCGGCTGGCGGTATTAATTAAAGGTCTACCATCCCAGCAACCAGACCGAGAAGAAGAAATTAAGGGGCCTCCTGCTCAAGCCGCCTTTAAAAATGGTCAGCCGACAGCAGCAGCATCAGGTTTTGCCAATAGACAAGGCGTAGAAGTAGATGCGCTGTTCACTCGCCCTACTGACAAAGGGGAATTTGTCTTTGTGCAAAGAAAAATTCTCGGTCGTCCTGTGGCGGAAATTTTGACAGAACTTGTTCCCCAATGGATTTGGGGTTTAGAAGGTAAGCGGTTGATGCGGTGGGGGAATGGCGATGCGAGGTTTTCTCGACCGATTCGCTGGCTGGTAGCTTTGCTGGATGAGACGGTGCTGCCTCTAGAATTAGTGAATGGTTCTAAAACGATTAAAAGCGATCGCATTTCCCAAGGTCATCGCGTCTTGCATCCTAAACCTGTGACAATTGCCCAAGCTATTGATTATGTTACAACGCTACGCTCTGCCTACGTCACCGTTGACCCTGATGAACGGGCAAATGTGATCAAAGAGCAAGTAAAGGCAGTCGCAGAAAATTTAGGCGGGTGTACAGTAATTTACCCCGACTTGTTAGCGGAAGTAACCAATCTTGTAGAATATCCTTCCGCAGTTGTCGGTAAATTTGAACCAGAATTTTTGGAATTACCAACTGAGGTAATTACTGAAGTTATGGTTACTCATCAACGTTATTTCCCTGTATTCAAATCAGATAGTTCTCAGCAAGAATTATTGCCCAATTTCATCACCATTTCTAACGGTGATCCTAATAAAGCAGATATTGTTGCCGTAGGGAATGAAAGGGTAATTCGTGCCAGATTAGCTGATGGCAGATTTTTTTACGAAGCTGATTTAACTAAGCCTTTAGAAAGCTTTTTACCACAGTTAGAAAAAGTCACTTTCCAAGAAGAATTGGGTTCGGTGCGTACCAAGATAGATAGAATAGTTAAAATTGCCGAGCAAATTACCAGCCAATTAAAATTAGACGAAAATCAAAGCCAAAAAATTCAACGTGCTGCTTTATTATGTAAAGCAGATTTGGTTACACAAATGGTATATGAATTCCCGGAATTGCAAGGCATTATGGGAGAAAAATATGCCTTAGCCAGTGGTGAAGATGCCGAAGTAGCAAAGGCAATTTTTCAACATTATTTACCAACAGGAGCCGGTGATATTTTACCCGAAATACTCACGGGTCAAATTGTCGGTTTGGCAGATAGATTAGATACTTTGGTGAGTATCTTTGGTTTAGGTTTAATTCCCTCCGGTTCCTCTGATCCTTTTGCTTTGCGCCGGGCTGCAAATGCTGTAGTTAAAATTACTTGGTTTTATAATTTACCAATAAACTTAGATGGTTTATTGGCGAAAATAGCCACAGACTTTGCAGCAACATATCATAAAGATCAGGCATCATTAACGACAGCATTACAAGAATTTTTCTTACAACGCATCCGCACTTTACTACAAGAAGAAAAGCAAATTGATTACGATTTGGTAAATGCAGTTTTGGGAGAAAATGACCCAGAATACACAGAACGGACGTTAAAGGATTTATTAGATGTACGCGATCGCGCCTTATATCTGCAACAAATCCGCAACGACGGTACTTTAGATAACATCTACGAAACCGTTAACCGTTCCACACGATTAGCCGCCCAAGGTGACTTGGATACAAAACAGCTAGAACCAACAACCGTAGTTGATCAAGAACTATTCCAAAAACCTTCCGAAGTAGCTTTGTATAATGCTTTAGTTGAATCAGTACCGCAAACTCAAGCAGCACAGCAGACACGAAATTATCAACTATTAGTAGCAGCACTAACGAAAATTGCGCCAACAGTTAGTAACTTCTTTGATGGGCCTGATAGCGTTTTAGTTATGGACTCCAATCCAGAAATCAAACGTAATCGCTTACATCTGCTCGGATTAGTTCGCAATCATGCCCGTGTTTTAGCTGATTTTGGCGCGATCGTCAAAAATCTGTAACGTAGGTCAACAAAAATTTGTGTAATTTTTGCTGATAAACGCCCAATAAACGCTAATATGGGTAGTGCTTAACCAGGGACACTCTGCTGCAATCTATGCCTAGAGCTTCTGTAATTGGATTGGGAAAGTCCGGTGTTGCTGCGGCGAGATTGTTGAAACGGGAAGGTTGGGAGGTAGAGCTAAGTGATTGCAACACCTCTGAAACCTTCCTACAACAACAACAAGAACTCGCCCCCGAGCAAATAACCGTTAAACTAGGCCAATCCCTAGAGTTGAATGGTGCTAATTTACCGCAATTAATAGTCGTTAGTCCTGGTGTGCCTTGGGATATTCCCGCATTAATTAAGGCACGCCAATTAGGTATTGAAACTATTGGAGAAATGGAACTCGCTTGGCGAAATTTGCGCTCAGTACCTTGGGTTGGAATTACTGGCACTAACGGCAAAACTACTACCACAGCTTTAATTGCTGCCATTTTCCAAGCAGCAGAATTAAATGCACCCGCCTGTGGTAATATTGGCAACGCCGCTTGTGAAGTTGCCCTATCTCAAAGAGCAGGGAGCAGGGAGCAGGGAGCAGGGGGAGCAGGAGAAAAATTTTCTTGTACAGACGCGATTAATCACGTCTCTCCTAACTCCTCACTCGATTGGGTGATTGCAGAAATTAGCAGCTATCAAATAGAATCTTCCGTCTCTCTTGCGCCTCGTATTGGTGTTTGGACGACTTTTACACCGGATCATCTCAGTCGCCATCAGACTTTAGATAACTACTACAACATCAAAGCAAAGCTATTGCGTCAGTCGGAGTTGCAAGTATTTAATGGCGATGATGCCTACTTAAGTAAGCTAGGTCTAAATGCTTGGCCTAATGCCTATTGGACAAGTGTGAAGGGAAAAGATTTTCTGATTAGCGAAAAAGGCTTTTACATCGAAGACGGTTGGGTTGTAGAAAAGTTGACTGCAACCTCTGCACCAAAACCGATTGTGAAAGTATCTACTTTGCAGATGGTGGGAGAACATAACCAGCAAAATCTCTTGATGGCAGTCGCAACAGCACGATTAGCGGGAATTAATTATGATGCGATCGCACACGCAATTAGTGAATTTCCTGGCGTTGCCCATCGTTTAGAATATATCTGCACATGGGAAGGTATTGATTTTATTAATGATAGCAAAGCCACCAACTACGATGCTGCTGAAGTTGGTTTAGCATCGGTGAACAGTCCAGCGATTTTAATTGCTGGTGGAGAAGCTAAACCAGGTGATGATACTGCTTGGCTAGCAAAAATTCACTCCTTAGCTGCTGCTGTGTTATTGATTGGCTCTGCTGCTTCTGCATTTGCCCAACGCTTCCAAGAAGTCGGGTATTATTCTTATGAGATTGTGGAAACAATGGAAAGGGCAGTCCCCAGAGCGGCGGAATTAGCCAAGCAGTATCAAGCGCCTGTGGTGTTGCTATCTCCAGCTTGTGCGAGTTTCGATCAGTACCCCAATTTTGAAGTGCGGGGCGATCGTTTCCGTCAGTTGTGTCTTACTTGGGCGGGAGGCTGCAAACCTGCCAGAGTCAAGAGTTTATAGTTAAAACTCGATAAGCAAAATAGAGATTTTTGTTGTGGTCAAATGCGATCGCATCACAACACAGACTTAAATACTTTAAGAGGATTGTTTAGCGCTAATTTAGTGATTTATTATAATCATGTTTTGCTGTAGTTTAAAACTTCAACCTCATGAGCGATGCTTGTAGGTTTAGGAATAGGTAAGCCATACTCTAGCATTCCTTCTAGATGAAATTCAATAGCCTCTGCAATCATCTGCTTAACTTCTTCTAAAGTTTCACCCACAGCGACACAACCGGGTAAATCAGGGACATAAGCGCCGTAGCTAGTTTCTCCCTTTTCAATCACAACTGTATAACCCATCAGTCTTCCTCTAATTGAGCTTGTCTCCAGATATTTTTCAGAGTACCAATTGGCACGTCCACATTTGGCTTACCAGACACTGTTACAGTACCAAGTTTATATAGATGTTTGAACTGTCGATGACTACCTTTATTTCTATCAAGATACCAACCATCAGCTTTTAGTCGTTTGATAACTTCGCGTACTTTCATGCTACTACTTATCTGTACAGATAGAGTTGCTAATTGAGAAATTAAAAGTCAATTAGATTTTCTATTTTCGGGCAATTTTCTGATTTCGGGAATATTTTGTAGCTGTAGGGTGTGTTACCGCTTCTGTAGCATACCTTACACCTTAATTATGTAAAATTATTAACAATTCTTGTATTTGGTAGTAAATAACCATATTCTAAGCTGGTTGATATTAATACTGTGGAGCGAAGAGAGATTTATGAAATTAAAAATGGTCGCAGCTTGGCAATATGCAAAGAAAATTTTTGTTTTCCCAAAAAATATTATATTTTTTGGGTTGGCACTTTTACTGATTTTAGGTTTTAGTACGACTGTAAACTTCACACCATTAGCTCAACCTGCCATAGCGCAAACGTCGCCAATCTCAACCACTATTCCCCGTTATGTCGTAACTGCTGAATTTGGTAGAGATAGAGCAGGTAGCGATTATAGCTCTTTTGTGACCTCAGCATCCGCTTCAATTTGCCAGCAGTCTTGCATTAATGACATCAGGTGTAATGCTTATACTTATGTTCGGCCAGGAGTACAGGGTGCTAATGCTATTTGTTATTTAAAATCTGTAGCACCAACATCAAGACCAAATAGCTGCTGCGTATCCGGTGCAAAATTGTAACCTAAAAGTGCAAAGCGATCGCATCAGGTTAAACAGAAGGCTGAAAAACGTTCTACTCGTTCTTGCAATGTTTCTATAGAAAATGCGGTGCGTGAAATCAACAAAATAAACAAGCGCCGCAAATCTGGTGGTTTTTACTTGAATCAAGCAGAATCAATTCGATATTCTGAAACAAGGATATCAAGTGGCACTCAAAAGAGCGGCGCTAAAAGCTTTTAAAGGGCGTTATCAAACCGAATAACTAGCAGGTAGCCGCCGCTCCGACTCCTTTCTAGGTAAAAAAAATCACTATTATTAAAGGTAAGCTACGGCACGAATTTATTAATCGCTGTGCCTACAATTAATTTAACAATAGCCAATCAATTCACTATCATTCCATTCCAAAGTGTCGCCAATTTTTTCGCCGTCGTGGTAGGCGGCGAGTAAGATTTCGCTAGTTTTCCCCCAAGCGATCGCACCACTAACATCTAAAGCGATCGCTCCCAAATCTCGTTTGTTCTGGTGCGATTCCCCAAGCGATCGCTGCATGGCATCCTTCAAGGACATACCATCAGTGA
Organism: Chroococcales cyanobacterium; assembly: GCA_038249935.1. Classification (GTDB taxonomy): domain Bacteria; phylum Cyanobacteriota; class Cyanobacteriia; order Cyanobacteriales; family Nostocaceae; genus Nostoc. The sequence goes on along the minus strand of JBBSCU010000020.1, from coordinate 8,296 downwards.
CACGCACTACAATCCGTGCGGCTAAACACTCATCGATGATATCTTCCCCAATTCCAGTACAGCTAACACCAGCATTACTAGTTGCATAATTACCTGCGGGCATCGCCGAATCACTTACCCGACCAATCCGCTCAAATCCTTTACCACCAGTGGAAGTGCCAGCAGCTAGCCTACCATGAGCATCTAAAGCTACCACGCCGATGGTACCGCGCCCAGCATTACTGGTTTCTACCAGTTCGGGTTCTGCTACCACGCCAGCCATTGTGCTTTTAAAATTATCCTGGCGTTCTTGTATCCACTCTTGCAACCGCAAATCAGTTAAAGCGTTATAGCTGGGAATTTGCATTTCCCGCGCCAACTCAGATGAACCGAAATCTGACAGCACTCGGTCTGGTGAGTTTTGTAAAAAATGTGCCAACTCAATGGGATTTTTTACCCGCGAGATATTAATTACACCACTAAACTGCCCTGATGCGCCATCCATTAAAGAAGCACTCATCCGAATTTGCCCATCAGATTGCAGTACTGAACCAGTACCAGCATTAAAGCGGGGGTCATCTTCTAGCATTTGGCAACCCTGTAACACCGCTTCCGAGGCAGTTGCTCCAGATAATAGCAAAGAATAGACTTCTTCTACTACTGTATAGAGCGATCGGCGCACCGCCTCCAATCCTCCTTTACCGTGGAGAGAACTACCAGCCCCCCCATGAATAATTAATTTAGGTTGCACCTGTGACTCCATTAATCCCTTGCGCTATTTGCGTCTGTGTTGCGGTTAGTTTCATTTTGAGCTTCAGAACGGCGACGACGACAACGTTCTGAGCAGTATTTCACATCGTCCCAGCAATCTTGCCACTTTTTACGCCATGTAAAAGGACGTTGACATACCAGACAGATTTTTGTAGGTAGGTCAGATTTAGAACGAATACGTCCCATATAAATACTATGTAAATAAGAATCTGATTTATGAGATAGATGGAAGATAATTATAACCAGTTTGCTACGAAACAACGATACTTTCGGCGAACAAATCTCATGTCAATCTCCCTCTAGAGTGATTCCTGAGCTACCGACTTGATAAGATAGCACTGTTGGCAAATATTACTACGAAGGGCGGTGTACTTAAATATAGCTGGCCTTAAAGCAGGTGTTGGCTTTCGTGTGCATAATAAGCATCAACAATTAATTGAGATTCAGCGCTCACTCAAAGGGCAGGGAATTGAAATTAACAAGGGAAATATAAATAAACTCTACTGTCAGTTTCTGACACTGTTGGGTGGAACAATGATCATTTAAACTTAATATTTTGCTCTGATAGCCCTACAAACATCACAAAATTAATCAATAATATTAAAGCCAAACTCACTACAAATTGACTTAGTTAACCTGCGATATCTAAAAATATTCGCTATTCTTAACAATATTCCGAATTTTTTAAATCTCTTATTTTGTCTTTCAATAGTTTGAAAAATATTTTCTCCATTTCCTACTGAATAAATACCCCCACGAAATGGTAGTGGTTCGAGTGGTATTTCATTATTAAGTATAGTTGTTCTATGTAGGTATTGGTACTTACTGAACATTAAAGGATACAATTCATATTTAATGATTACTGAAGAACCACAGGTCTGATTGAAATCTTTAAATTTCACTTGGAGAAATTGACGGCTTTCGTGATACAGATAACCGCTTTTTATATACCAGCCATTATAATTAGCATTTTCATCAACAAATTTGGCTAGATTTTTACTTACACAATCATCGGCATCAACTACCATCACATGAGAGGGCGAAAATTTCTCAGCATAGGCTAATCCAGTCAAAAGTTTTCGTCCTTTATCTATATTTTTACTGAAGGTTTCTGCCCCTCTCCAATCTACTTCTTGCTCTAAATTTAAGTCTTTCAGTTGTTGGTTGGGTAAAGGATAATCAACTTCAATATAAGTGATATAAGGATGGGAAAAACTAATATTTGGTTTTTCATGGCAAACAACGATAACTCTAAATTTGTCAGATGTCTGATTACAAACTGATTTCAAACATCTTTCAAACAATTGGCATACAAAATCCCAATCTTTTGCAACTTGACTACTTTTAAGTGGAATAACAAATACAAGCATAATTGTCGTGAGATAGAAACAACTTGGCTGAGTTCTCTATGAAGAGGAATATAACAATCAACCTCGGTACTGCTTGACAGAAGCTGTTCGCGCACCCTCCCGTCAAGAAATGTAGGCAGGCTTTGTTTGTGAGCTACTTGCTTCTAACCTGAGGGTCTTAATGTGTACTGTCACACAGAAAGAATATTATTGGCGATCGCCCACCCCTTTTAAAACACCCCACTGGCTCATATCCCTTACTTTGGTGTCAATAGTACAGCATTTTTAATATAAGCACATAAATTATAGTATAAATACATATAATGTCAATTATATTTTAAATTTTGTTTACATTTAGCTGCTAGTTTACGTATTTCAATTGGCATAAGTATAAATCGGTACTAGCGTTGTTTAATTAAAGTTTAAGTCCCATTAATGCCTAATTCAGAGGGTTATACTCTGAAAGTAGATGATCTAAAAGTTTACCTTCGTAATGATTTAAATATGAAGTAGATGTTCCTAACTCCTGCAATTTATGGTATATAAAATCATGTTCATAAGTTTCGATACGTTCTTCTAAGTTTCCATAGAGTTCCTGAAAGGTGAACTCAGTTGCTAAAGCTAAGGCAATTTGTTCTCGGTCTTTACCAATTGACCGACCGTTGAATTGATAATCACCCTGAGAATGCTGGGATAGTAGACCAAGAGCGATCGCTAAAAGCAGAGTTTGATAAGCTAGTTTTGATTCCCTACCAGAACCAATTTCCTCTGGGATTAAATCGGGAATGTTTTCGTCTTCGTCGATTTGTTCGCTCTGAGTTCGTTCATAGCAGTCTCGATAAAACTCAATTTGACTGAGAAAATAAGCTGGAAAGCCTAACGAACGGGTCAAAACACACAATCTCTGCTCATCTTCAGCTAGCAAAGCGGTTAAAGTGCGACTAAATCGACTGTAAAACGCAAAAATTTGTTCTTTATCTTTTGCTCCCACCCAGAGGGTAGTTTCCCGTTGAGATGTTGGGTTTAAGTTAGTGTCAATATCCTGAATTCGCAGCAATAAGTTAGCGCTATTATAAAGTTGATTTAAACGCAAATTGACAGTGTTTTGTGGAATTAAATCTGGTTCTTTTAATACTTCCCCAATAGACAAATTGCTCAATTGCTGAAACTGCTGGCGAGCAAAGGGAATAAGTTGTTTCTGAAATTCCTCAGCAGAAATTTTCCACGACAGAGAGCGGCTAATTCGTTCCTGAGTGAATGTCTCGGTTGGTAATGTAGTCAGGAAACTTTGGTAATAAGCATCAATATCCGCATCGGTGAGAACTGTGAGTCTAACTTCTGAGAAGTTCGTCGTAGCTTGATCGCGTTGAGCAACCAAATCATTGTATATCTCAGACAATTTGGTAAGAGTTTGCCGTAAAGTTTCAGCCCTTTGTTTAGCTGTTTTAATCAGATAATTCAATGCCTCGACGCGGAGATTTTGGGCGTATAAATCATACTCCAACTTTAATTGTTCATTATAGCTCCGACGTAATTCTACAATCGTTGATTTAAGAGTGCTTTCTAGTCGTTTAATTTGTTTCTGAACCTTTTGAATTCGACCGCGAATATTAGTACTATATTTGAGCCAAAGCATACCCAAGTAAGTTAGAATTGTTACCGCAGTCCAAAGCAGATAAGTAACTAAGTTAGCCCAAAACCTTTGTAGTAATAGTAATAGTGTTGATTGATTGAAAATTCCGATCAGAATCAGTAAGCCGAATAAAGCAGTAGCAACAATAATCGGATAAACGACTAGATATTGAGAGCGAAATTGGTTTTGTTCTGCTAGCAGTTCATCTAGTTGGTCTGTAGCTGTTTCAAGTTGCTTTTCAATGGCAGTTAGGTGATTTTGAGCTACAGCGATCGCAGATGCAGCTTGTTCACGAGCGCCAGCGATCGCTAGAAAACGATTTTTTCGAGTTTGTTCGATTTCTGCATTTAACTCTTGGCGATACTCAGCAATTGCCGTTTCTAGCTGTTTCTGAGTTGTTTGTAACTCTTGTAGTTGTTCTTCGGAATTTCTTTCAGCTAAAGTATTTTGTAATTGTTGCTGCCGCGATTTTAAGGACAGAATTTGGTTGAGCAGCTTTTGGGTGATTTCTTGATTAATTGTCACCTGTAATCTTGAGTCGAGAAATGCTTCCGCCACACGCAATTCTGTAACCAGATTCTGGGATTGATCGCCAATGGCATCCGTTTGCAGTTCCAAATGCAAAAAGGTCAATATGTTTAATAGCCTAGCTACTTCATGTAAACCTCTAGGTGTAGCATCAGCACAGCGATTAATGGTGTTGTCTAAGAAAGTGGTTAGTGTTGCCTGTAATTGTTTACAACAAGTTTCCAGCGATCGCTTATAAGAAAGTAGCTCTTTATTTTCAAATTGCCGAAAAGCACGCTGCAATTCCATTCCATATTCTTGAGCCTGGCCTGTATGCATCTCAAGGCGCGGATTAAAATCTTGCCAAACTGGTTTGCCGTTGTCTCTTTCTAATCCGAGAAAAGCATTGCTGAAATCTTCGCTGAGGACAAATCCTTTGGCATCTAACAGGCATTTGCGAATTGCCTCTGGAGTGAATTCTGCCTTCGGTAAAAACTGCTCGATCATAATATCGGCAGCTAAGGCAGCACTCAAACGGTTAATAGTTGTTTCTCCTGAAAAAAATAGCTCTCCATAGCCAAATGCACTATAGGCGGGTATTTTCCCCCGGACTTTTTGTGTGCCAATTAATAAGCCGTTGGTTTCCGGTTCCACGGTGAGAAAACCTGCCAAAGCATCAGCATAGCTAGGTAAATTATCCCTCAGTCCCCCAATTTGTTCGTCCATTAGCCAGCAGTTATCAAAAGGTGGTGCTTTTTGGGCACCTGCAATCACAACTCCAGTGGTCATTTTGTAATCTAACTCTTTCAGAAGCGCGTAAGCAGCACCGTAATCAGCAGTTGTGGCTTGAGTAAATAACCCTGGTAGTAACAATAAAGCTTCTAAGCTGTAAGGAATATCTGTGAAGTACTTAGAAAATAGCCAACGAATTAAGCGTACTATTTCAAAAACGACTCCCCTAGTAAATTGATTGCTGACTGACAGCATGAGATATATTCGATGGCTGCTACTGATTTTCACTCCTTGGCGTTTAGCAGCGTAGGCGTAGCCCGTCGTAGACATCGCTTCTTTTGATTGATTAGCCGTTTTCAATAATTCAATCAGTGCAGTTTGAATCTCGCCACTCGCTTCGCTGAACTGAGTCCGAATTTTGGAGACATAAGCTTGTTTACTATGAGTTTGAGCAAGATCAAAACTCATATCAGCAAACTGATCTAACTCGTTACTAAAGCCAAAAGTTTGACCGTCCCAAGTTAAGGCATAAGTTTGAATTAAACAGCTTTGCTCGGTTGGAAATTCTTGCAGTTGCCGTTTAATGGCTGCACAAAAAGCGGCACTGTGAGGATCGAGTGCAAGTAAAATAGTTGGTTTTGGCATAAAAACATTCTTAGAGTGTAGAATATAGGGCTAAATAATCACATCTAAATCTTCTAGGTAAGCTTCAATTTCTTGAATTTCCATTTCCACCTGTTCTTGAATCAGGGTATTAATGTTGCCATCTGTTAAATTCTTACTGAGGTAATTGATGTATTTTTGTAAAGTTAATTTAGCTTTGTCTTGGTCTTCGTGGGTAATAACCTCAACTTTGTTAGCAATTTCCTTGACTAAAGGTAAGTTACGTTTGAAAGCTTGAAATGCTGACTTGCGATCGCTTCCCAATGGCAAAACTTGATCTTCTAATTTTTTCGCTTGGTCTGTATAAACAGAATATTGCCGTCTCTGATTGACAATCAATTTATACGGATCGGGTGCCAAGGCTAAGGCAAACCAACGCAACGCCCCACCATCATCTTCCGGTGGAATTAAATTGGGTAAGTTTGTCCAATTGCGATGTAAATGCTTGAAGACTTTATTCGGATCTAGATAAGCTGACTCCAGCTCTTTCATGCCGTTGAAGGCAAATAAGGGAACACCGACTTCCACTCGAAACAGCATCACCTTATGGGGTTCGCCTGTCGGTACGAAAGAAGGATTATTATTTCCTCTCGGCAAGCGACTAGAAAGAGGCGGATTACTAAAAATTGTATTGTTACTCTCTACTCCGTAGTAATAAAATTCTGTGATTAAGTGCTGTTGTTGAATGGGAATTTCCGATAGTTCATACTGCCAGAGAGGAACTGCAAGTTTGCCAAGTTGTTGCAAATCTTGTCCGGCATCTTCTGGATTGCTATCTGCTAAAACTTGTTCAACAGTCATATTGGTAAGAGGATAGTAAGCTTCATCGACAAATTTTAGAATTTCGTTCTTGACATTTTCAGCTTTTTTCTCAGACCAATTCGTTAAACTTTGAGACTGTTCTCGATACCAACGGATAAAATCTTCGCCAGTGACTTTGGGGCGTTTCGTTTGCAGATTAATCCGCTGAATAGTGTGAATAAACGGATTATCGTTACTTCCTTGACGGCTGACCTCGCTATAATTCTGTTCTAAATCTCGATAAACTTTATCTAGGTTGCTGTGTAGACGCTGGCACTTTTCCTGGATTTCCTCTACCTTAACCCGCAGCACACCATACAGTTCAGCCGCTTTATCACACCGCTTCCAATGTAAATAAATTTTCCACTTTTGGTCAGCCCGTTCTTTGTACTTCTGACAAGCTGCTTGAATAGTATTTTTATTTTTAAAGAAAGTTTCTGAAGCTTCTTTAAGTTTTTCTTCATGGGCTTCTAATTTCAAAGCATTGAAGCTCGATTGTGCTTCTTGCGATTTGCGCTGTACACTCTGTTGCAATTCATCCAGTTTTAGGGAAAGTTTGGTTAAAAATTGCAAGACATAAGCTAGTCCATTGGGACGGTTAAGATTACGCTCCCACCAAGTTGCGATCGCACCAGTTGTAGTCTCCTGTAAGCGATAAAAACTCAATCCTAATTCTTGAGCCGTCCGTTGTTCAAATTGATCTAACTGCCGTTTGTAGAGTTCTTTGATCGTCGGCAAAGCTGTACTGTCGTAACGCATTTCGCCAATTCGGAATTCGGGCTTCATTTGTCCGCCGCGATCGCTTTCAGTCAACGCATTCAGGACAGTAGTCGCTTCTGCTAAGTTGCAATCTTCTAAAAATCGGGTGATTTCGTTTTCTAAATCGATTATTGGAGTAGATGCCATTAACTCATTCTTTAACAAGTTTTGAGCGTCCTCTAATTTCATCCGCTCGTATTGTTGTACTGGCAAAGTCAGGGTAGCAAAGCCAAAACTACAGTAATTTATATTGCGTCCGCGAATTTTTTCACCAGTTGCCAGATAAGCCCGAATGTTATCAGCAACGTTAGCAGCATCTAGACCAATTTGAGAACCAATCTGGATGTATAAACCATCTGCAACTAAATTTTGCAAATCGTCTGGACGACCGACTACAGTTCCATTTTTGTTAACCCCGTCAATTAAAAATACTGCATCAAAGGGAGGGCGATCGGCTTTGATTTTTGTGATCCCATAATCAATCTCAATGCTATTAGAAGGCGACAATCCCCAAAAGTGTTCGATTTCCTTGAGAGCGCCATAAGCATTAGATTTCACCAAGTGAGTCTGGGGAATATTGGCAAACACTCTCGGTAAAACAAATACCCCCGTAATATTAGAAAAATTATTCAGATATTCTCGTGTTAAAAATGCCACATCTAAGAATGTGCCACTGCCCGTCCCACCAGCCAAACTACCAACAATAAAAACTTCGACACCATCCCGATTAGAAACTTGAAAGTTATCTGAAAATGCTTGTTTGCTAGTACGAATTTCGCGGACAGCATTGATTGCTTGAGCAATTAAACCTCTAATATCAGCTACTTTAGCAAATAAAGCTAGCCGTCCCCGAGCCCGAATCTGTCCGGCACCACTGATTAGGCTAGCTGCTGAAATGTCCCTAGGCCACCATTCCGCGATGTGTTCATTACGTGTTAGCGGTAGGGGATTTGCTACAGAGATGGCATAAAGTTCATTAGGTTCTAAGATAACCTTGGTGCCATCAGGTGATTTTTCTCGTTCTTGGATGTTTTCGGTAGTATCAATCGAAATAAAACGAATAACTTCTGGTACTGAGCCGTAAACATCTATAAATCGCTTT
>JBBSCU010000019.1:0-35403 GCA_038249935.1 Chroococcales cyanobacterium | reverse complement strand
TCAAAATTTTTCGATGTACCACCTAGATTTTGATCCCCCCTAACCCCCCTTAAAAAAGGGGGAACTAGAGTCTTTTGCCCCCTTTTTAAGGGGGTTGGGGGATCTAAAACCACGATAAATTGAGTGTTTGAGCTTAAGTTGACACGTATGGACACTGCCCATCCCACACTTGTTAAGTATTTTTTAAAAGATTAAAAAAACTATTGGGAATTGCGTTGTTGACGGCGCTGTTTCATGCTTTCCCGGAATTGCGCTAACTTTTGTTGCTGTTCGGGGGTTAAGACTGCTTGAATTTGTTGTTTCTCTGATTCCCGGATTTGTCTGATTTGGGTTTTCTGTGTTTCAGTCAGATTTAAGTCAGCAAACTTACCCTTTCGTTGACGTTGACCTGGTTGCTCTTGACCTGCTTGGCGTTGAGCTCGACGCGCTTGCTTGGCGGCCTCTAATTTTGTCTTTTGTTCTGGAGTGAAAACTGCTTCCATTTGGGCGCGGTTAGTCTGGCGAATTGCCTGAATTTGGGTTTTTTGTGCATCTGTTAGACCCAATTCTTGCCAAAGTCCTTTTGGTTGTTGTGGAGTTTGTGCAAGTAGCACGGGTGAAGGAGAAGCTGTTTGGGCTTCAACAGCAAAGGAGGTTGCAGTTAAAGTTAAGGCGATCGCTCCAGCAACGAGCGATAATGCTTTGAGTTTCATTAATTGTGCGGTGGTTTTTCCTGGTTGTATAGCACCATGATAAGAACTTATCTTCAGTAGTCACATGAGGAGAAAGTCATGGTTTTACCCGTGACTTTAGTCATGATTCAATTTTGGCAAAGGTGACTGACAATAAATACATTCATGACTGGAGCAAAGCGACTGATGAGTCGTCTAATTAAAGTTAATAGACATCCGTTTCCCTCTTTGCTTTATCTGGAGTGGATACTACTGGCGATCACTGCATTAACAGCAGTTATACCACCTCCACTACGACGATTTCGTCTTAGACTTCCAGAGCTATCAATTTGTGGTGTATTTCCAGACTTGTCATTTTGTAGCATATTGCCAGAACTGTCAATTTATAGTCTGATTATTTTTGCTTTAATGGGCTTAAAATTACCCAATAATAACCGTATCGTTAAGGTAATCTATACAGCTATTGAAATTTTATTGATTTTAATAATTGGACTTTTTGGTGAGAGATTTGCTCGCCTTTTCCCCTTTCTTTACATAATTTTAGTGACTCGCAGTTGCCTAATTTTTAATTTACCTGGGCGTTTATTTATTACAAGTTTGTCATTTACTTTATTTCTACTTACTACACAACTCAAATATCAGTTATTCAATTTTCAATCATTACCACACGCACAAGAACGTTTTCGCTTTTTTGGCTTGAATTGGTCGCTGGTATTTGGCTTAAGTTTGGTTTTTGTGTTGTTGATGATGAATGCAGTATTATCTGAACGTCACAGTCGAGAAAAGCTAGCTGTTGCTAACGAAAAGCTGCGTCAATATGCGATGCGAATTGAAAATCAAGCTACTTTAGAAGAACGTAACCGCATTGCTCGTGAAATTCATGATTCATTAGGACACTCTCTAACTGCTTTAAATCTGCAATTAGAAACCGCTTTAAAACTGTGGCAATGTAATCCAAATAAGGCTGAAACATTTCTAGCAACAGCAAAGGAATTAGGTTCAAAAGCGCTAAAAGATGTCCGTCAATCTGTTTCTACTATGCGTTCTAATCCGTTGCAAGAACAATCTTTAGAATGTGCGATCGCTATTCTTTCAGAAGATTTTCATCGTTCAAATGGTATTTTACCAATTTATAGAATTAACCTGGAATATTCTTTGCCACCTGAAATCAATACTGCTATTTATCGCATTACTCAAGAATCATTGACAAATATATCTAAATATGCTTACGCAACAGAGGTTAAATTGGAACTTGCGATGACAAGAGGAAATTTACGATTGATAATTCAGGATAATGGTAGAGGTTTTGATTTAGGGCAAAATACTACTGGTTTTGGACTTCAAAGTATGCGCGATCGCACTTTAGCACTTGGAGGTGAGTTTAATATTAACAGCGCTCTTGGTTCTGGTTGCAAAATTACAGTTAATATTCCTTTAATGAGGTTGTGATGATTAAAGTTTTATTAGTGGATGACCAAGGTTTAATTCGTCAAGGATTAAGAGCATTATTGGAGCTAGAACCAGATTTAGAGATAGTAGGAGAAGCAGAAAACGGCGAACAGGCAATTAATTTGGTTGCAGAATTTCAGCCAGATGTTATATTACTAGATATTAGAATGCCGATTATGGATGGAGTTGCAGCCACGCGGGAAATTCAAAAACGTTTTCCCAAAACTAAAATTTTAGTACTGACGACTTTTGATGATGATGAATATGTGTCAGCGGCGTTGCAAAATGGAGCAATGGGTTACTTATTGAAAGATACGCCCTCAGAAGAATTAGCTGTTGCTATTCGTGCTGTTTATAAAGGATATACTCAATTAGGCCCAGGAATAGTTAAAAAACTATTGACTCAGTTTTCTCATGTTGCACCAACCCAATCACCGCCTGTACCATCTAGTTTAGCTGAACTTACTCCTAGAGAAAAAGAGGTTTTACAGTTAATTGCTAGAGGCGCTAATAACCGAGAAATTGCTCAAAAACTTTACATTTCTGAGGGGACGGTAAAAAATCATGTTACGAATATTTTAAACAGATTGAACTTGCGCGATCGCACTCAAGCTGCGATTTGGGCAAATACATATTTATCTTATTTAAATGAACCAAATTAAATAATTCAACCAACACTTCGCAGGTGCGATATCAGGTTAACTATCAACGGCCAAAACAAAATATTTACGAATCATTTAGCATTGTTATATCAGAAATCATACCTACAAACATTCCTAAAATTCTATCTACTGGGGAAAGTGGATATTCTGTCAAGTCAATAATCACATTTTGATGATCTAATTTTAAGAATCTCCAAAGGCTTCCAGTTGTGACAGAACCATAAATAATAGTATTTATATTATCTTGTTTTTGATTAAATTTTTGAGCAGCAACCATTTCAGCTACACATTGTCCAATCCCTGAATTTAAGTCATCTTTTTTGGCTTCTACAATGACTATAACAGGTGCTTGAATTAGAATTTGTTCTGGCGATTTACTAATAATAAAATCACAAATTCCGTTGAGTCCTAATTCTGGTTCGACAGTAAAATCTATACCCGAAAATAAGCTAGCTTGCTGCTGTAATATTTCGCGTACCTCAATTAATATTGGGCAAATAATCATTTCCGATCTCGCTTTTTCTGAGCCAGAAGCAATTGCTAAAGGTAAACTTTTTTCCAAAAATTGGATTAAATAATCACCAGGGGAAATTGGCTGAAAATTTGACAAGAATTTCCCCTGCATAATATTTAGCTGAAAATCCTGTGCAGCTTTTCGTAAAGTAAAATCACTGTAGGCCATAGTGTTTATTAATATTCATTATTTCATATCTAAAATTTAGATTTAAGATAATTTAAATAGTTGTAGACATTCATTTTTTAAAATGCCTTTTGTAACTTTGATATTTCTAAATGATTTAGCGATAACTTCTTCGCAAGATATATTAATTTGTGATTGATTTACTGAGATTAAATCTTGAATTGAAGCACCATATATAATTTCTGATATGCCAGTCCAAACACAAGCAGTTGCACACATTGGACAAGGTTCGCCAGTTGTATATATGCTATAACCTTCTAAAGAATGGCTTTTAAGTTTAGCCGTCAAACTGCGAATGACGTTGATTTCCGCATGGGCTGATGGATCGTTGTCTCTGCTGACAGTATTATGAGCTACGGCAACGACTTCGTTATCTTTAACAATTACTGCACCGTAAGGCGCATCACCTTTTTTTGCTTCTGCCAATGCTAAACGCATAAAATCTTCTGGGTTCATATAAGCTTAGTTTAACATAAAGATAATGGCTAATTATATCGTATTTCTAATGCTATAACTGGAAAATAATTAAAATTTAGTTAATGGTTGAATATGTTATTGAGCAGAGAAGAAACAGAATTTTATTTAAAAGACCTGGAAACACCTTTAGGTAAGGCGATTAATTTAACACTTGCCGCTTTGGTGCTAATATCATCAGGTATTTTTGTGGCAGAAACTTATAATATTCCTGATTTTATTCGGTTCCAATTGAAAGTAGCTGATACTGCGATCGTTATTATCTTCGCGGTGGAATATTCACTCCGTCTGTGGAGTGCGGAAAACAAAATTAAATACATTTTTAGCTTTTATTCAATTATTGATTTAATGGCAATTCTGCCATTTTTTCTAGGAATCGTAGATATCAGTTTTATCCGGTTACTACGATGGTTTAGAATTTTACGATTAATCAGATTTATAGATAGAAAATTTTTATTCGCTAGTATCAGTAATGAAGATGGGACGATTTTTGCGCGAATATTATTTACATTATTTGCAATTGTTTTTATTTACTCTGGCTTAATTTATCAAGTAGAGCATCCGGTTAATCCTGAAAATTATGGTACATTTTTGGATGCATTTTATTTTTCTGTCGTCACAATGACAACTGTAGGATTTGGCGATGTTACTCCAATTTCTGAATTAGGGCGCTTGTTAACAGTACTGATGATTTTCACAGGAATTGGATTAATTCCTTGGCAAGTGGGGGATTTAATTAAGCGAGTGGTAAAAACTGCTAATCAGGTAGAAACAGTTTGTTTAGGTTGTGGTTTAGCTTTCCACGATGTAGATTCTAGGTTTTGTAAAAGGTGTGGTACTAAGTTATCTACTTAAATAGTAGGAAGTAGGATAATGTGATATTATAATCAGATTATCCTTTGTCAATATTTACTTATACAGTAGAGAGAAGAGTTAAAATGCGCGATCATAAAGAATAGTCTAGTTAGTTTTCCTTGAACTTTCATGCAGTTTGAATGGGATAAAGCGAAGAATATCGAAAACATCCGCAAACATGAAATTGACTTCGCCGATGTTCCTGAAATGTTTGATAGTCCGATGCTAATTGAGCTAGATGACCGTTTTGCTTATGGCGAGGAACGCTGGTTCGGTATCGGTTTTCTCGGTAACGGCACAGCAGTTGTTATCTGGACAGAACGGCAAAGCGATATCATCCGAATTATTTCAGCACGAAGGACAAATCGATATGAACGGAAACGATTTGAACAATATCTCACGTACTAATTGGGAAGCTCTGGAATCGATGTCAGATGATGAAATTGACTACTCTGATATTCCGCCGTTAACTGATGAGTTTTTTGAGAAAGCAACCTTGAGAGTGCCAGTAACTCAAGCAAGGAACCTAATTCAGCTTGATCCCGATGTGATGACTTGGTTTCAAGCCCAAGGTGTCGAATACAAAATACTCATTAATTCAGTCTTACGACAACACATCAAAAATAGTGATGAGAAGCAATCAGCGTAACACCTCGATACTATTACTGCATTTATTGAAATTCCTCAAAAGCTGCCAGAACCTCTACTGCAATCATCAAAAGCTTTGAAGTGAGGCAAAAGTCAAAAACTACGGAAACAGAATAATGTTAAAAGTTTTTGCCGATCGCGGTGGGACATTTACAGATATTGTTGCTATTACTAATAATCAGGATATTATAGATGGACTCTTAAGACATCCTGAACGTTTTTTAATTGTGACTCTGCCTAATAAGCAATGGGTTATCGTTTATAAACTACTTTCAGAAAATCCCGAACAATATCAAGATGCAGCTATTCAAGGCATTAGAGATATTATGGGTATTTCTGGTAATGAACCCATTCCTCCTGAAGCGATAGAAGTGGTAAAGATGGGGACAACAGTAGCAACAAATGCACTCTTAGAAAGGAAAGGCGATCGCGTCGTTCTTCTAATCACCAAAGGGTTTAGAGATGCGCTACGAATTGGCTACCAAAACCGTCCTGATATCTTTGCCCGTCATATTATTTTACCAACTATGCTTTATGAGCAGGTGGTTGAGATAGATGAACGTTATGATGCTCATGGCAATGAATTAATTTCCATAAATATTGAAAAAGTTAAAAGTGATTTACAAGCAGTTTACAACATAGGAATTCGGAGTTGTGCCATTGTTTTTATGCACAGCGATCGCTATCCTAATCACGAACAACAAATAGCCCAGCTTGCTCAAGAAATTGGCTTTATGCAGATATCTGTATCTCATCAAGTTAGTCCTTTAATGAAATTAGTCAGCCGAGGGGATACAACAGTAGTAGATGCTTATCTAACTCCGATTCTACGTCGCTATGTTAACCAAGTAGCGAGTCAGTTACCCGGAGTCAAACTGATGTTTATGAAATCTGACGGCGGTTTAGTCGCAGCCGAACAATTTCAAGGAAAAGATAGTATTTTGAGTGGCCCGGCTGGGGGTATTGTTGGTGCAGTTCAAACTACTAAAAGGGCTGGTTTTGAGTTAGTTATTACTTTTGATATGGGTGGGACAAGTACAGATGTCGCCCACTTTAAAGGAGAGTATGAACGACAACTAAATTCAGAAATTGCTGGGGCGCGGATGCGAGTTCCCGTATTAGCAATTAATACCATTGCGGCTGGCGGTGGTTCTATTCTCTTTTTTGATGGTTCTAGTTATCGTGTCGGGCCGGAATCTGCTGGATCAAATCCTGGTCCTGCTTGTTACCGACGTGGGGGGCGATTAACGGTTACTGATGCCAATGTGATGTTAGGTAAAATTCACCCGCAATATTTTCCTTCTGTATTCGGGACTGATGGTAACTTACCCCTAGATAAAGATATTGTCATTCAGCGATTTACACAATTAGCCCAAGACATTGCATCTGCTACAAAAAATCATTGTACTCCCGAACAAGTAGCTGCGGGATTTATTGCGATCGCAGTGGAAAATATGGCGATCGCAATTAAAAAAATCAGTCTGCAACGGGGTTATGATGTCACTCAATATGTGCTTTGTTGTTTTGGTGGTGCAGGTGGACAAGTTGCTTGTTTAATTGCTGATACTTTGGGGATGAAAAAGATATTTTTACATCCTTATGCTGGTGTTCTTTCTGCTTATGGAATAGGATTAGCTGATGTCCGGGCGATTAGAGAAGGGGGAGTTGAACAGCCTCTCACTCAAGGTTTAATTCCTCAATTAGAGCAGTTAATGGAATATTTAGAAACTCAAGCTATAAATGAAATAGATGAAGTGCATGGACAATTAGAAATAGTCAAAAAACTTAACTTAAAATATCAGGGAACTAACTCCACGTTAACTGTTGATTTTACCGATGATGTGGTAATAATGCGACAGCAATTTGAGGCTGAACATAAATCTCGTTATAGTTTCATTCAATTAGATAAAACTTTAATTGTTGAATCTGCATCAGTGGAAGTTATTCAGAAGATGGAGACTCCCGAAGAACCTTTAATTATTCGTACTCGCCCTTTAGATGAAGCTCCCGTATCTGTTGAGACAGTAAGGATGTTTACTGCTGATCAATGGTATGATAGTCCTGTTTATCGACGGGAAGATTTACAACCAGAAGATAATATTAACAGACCTGCGATCGTTGTCGAAAAAATTAGCACAATTGTAGTTGAACCTAACTGGAAAGCAAGATTAACTGAACGTAATCATTTAGTTTTACAGCGTAAAGATTGATTGATCCAATCCAAGAACACGCCCAAATTCGCATAGCCGAAATCAACTCTACACCCACAGGCGAATAAAAGAGAGATTCATGCAATTTATCCAGCAGCGTTGGGTAAAATTTGCGTTTTGTTTTCTTGTTGGTTTAATTGCTTTTCTACTACTACGGCGCTGAGTCGAAAATTAGTAACGAATATCTTTGGAGAAAGGGATATACCTGAGCGCACCTTTTCCATTATCTATATATTACCTTGTCAACTAGTAAAAAGTCAACAGTTGCTTGACTTAAATTAAAAATTAAACTTGGTGTAAGACAATTTTCGAGTTACCCGTTGAGCGTTTGGTAATTCCATAAAAAGCGATTATTACGAAAATTATAGTTTTATTGATGATCCGAATTGTTTTATTGATGATCCGAATGTTTTTATTGATGATCCGGATGTTTTTGTTGATGATCCGAATGTTTTTGTTGATGATCCGAATGTTTTTGTTGATGATCCGAATGTTTTTATTGATGATCCGGATGTTTTTGTTGATGAAACTGACCCTTTTGTTGATGAATAGAATATTATCAACAATTCAAAATGCGTTATGCCAAAGGCGAAGACTGCGAAAGCTCTGGTCAGAATAATCAGGTAGTATAAAATCCCACCTGATTATATACCGTTTAGTATAGGCGGAAGTATTATTTATTCATCCGCCAATCGTCCCCCGACTGCAAATTGCTGTAAACATTTAGAAGGTAAAGGTGGTTCTCAGCGTACCGATAATTGCATCATCGTTAGCGCTGTTTTGACCAGGAGAGGTCAACCAAATTACACCTGGGGTAACTGAAATGTTATCTGAGACGCGATACTTGTAAAAGCCTTCAAAGTGATAAGGTATATCATTCCCAGCAAAGCCGACTCGGTTAAAGGCATAAGGTTCTGCACCAGCAAAAATACCTAAAACGTTACCTTTTTTACCAAAGTCAGGCAAGGCGATACCAAGTCCGTAGCTCCAAGCTTCATAATTATCATTAGCACCAAAGCCGATGACATCATGGTAAGAGACGAAGCCACTAATTGATAGTTTGTCACTAGGTCTGAAGGCTGCTGATATGCCGTAGGAATTACTAGAAGATGCGTCTAGGGCACTTAGGGTGTTAGCTTGACCGGTACCGACGACGCGGTTAGTGCTACCCAAACCACCACCGAGATCAAATAAATTACCACCCCCAGCACCATGATACCCGTGAACGTAGGTAGCACCTAAAGCCAAGCGATCGCCAATATTAAAATTCAACTGTCCCAAAGCTGCATAGTTACCTTCAAGCAAACCTTGATTTGCTCCAGGATTATTAGCATTTGACGCTAAGTAGCCTATAGTCAGTGAACTTGGTAGGAAAAAATTGCCCCTGCTACCAAAGGGTACAGTCAGTGCTGCACCGGCACCACCACCAATGCGATAGATAGGACTTTCAGAAGCGAAGGTAGACAAAGCACCATTACCGCCATCAAAGTCTTCAAAGTAAGGATTGTTAGTGGGAACATAATCACTATGAATACCTCCGGTAGCCGCAAAGTAAGCTTGGACTGGGCCGATGGGTACGTAATACGCCAGCCAGTCTATAATCACACCGTTGTTACCAGTGCTACCGATTTCAAAGGTTTGTGTGCCTTCAGCAGTATCAATAGGAACACCAGCATTATCTAATTGACTAAAGGCTCTTGCATTCCCGGCTGAAAGACGGGTGTGTAAAACGTCTCTACCCGTGAAGCTGGTTTGCAAGTCTAAGCGTACCCTATTTTGGAAGACAGTATTATTGTTATCACCAGTGTTACCGCCAAACACATCACTAACGGCAAAAACAGCTTCACCGACTAATTTTGTGGTAGTAGAAAACTGATTTGCTTCTATTTCAGCAGTACGTGCTTCTACAGCATCGACTCGACCACGCAAGGTTGCCAGTTCTGCCGCAAATTCTTCTTGCAAACGCTGAAGGGTTGTCAAATCTTGTTTAGTCACCAAGTCAGCAGTTGCTGTGGCAATCAGTTCATTAACCCGATCTAAACAAGCATTCAAACCGGCGGCAAACTCATAACGGGTCAATGCGCGATTGCCACGATAAGTAGCATTGGGGTATCCAGCAATACAACCGTAGCGCTCAACCAGGGATTGTAACGCTTGGAATGCCCAGTCAGTCGGCTGTACATCAGAAAACTGAGAAACTGATGTTACCTGAGACATTGAATTCTGGTTTTTGCCTTCACTGCTGTAAAGGTCAACTTGCTCTAGGACATTATTATCATTAGTCTTTGCTTGGGCAACCAAAAATTGATCAGCAGTTGGTTGCTCTGTTTGAATCCAATATGAAGCGCCAATAGTTTCTAATGGTTCCGTCTGAGCCGCTTTTGCCTTTGCATATTCAGAAGAGCTTGCTACTTCAGTAGCCATAGCCCTAGCGGAAACCAACACCGTGACTCCCAAAACTACCGGACTTAGTACTAGAGTTTTCCACAATAAATGAAACATTTTTTATTATCCTTTCCAAAAAAGACCTGAAGTTAGTGGCTTCAAGAAAAAGAGAACAAGGGGTTATTCTACTTCCGAAAATATTATCAGATTACAGTCAACTAAACTATAGTCTTATAGATATAGTTTCACAGAATTTTTACGGATGAAGAATTGTCTGGTCTTGCACATGGCTTGGTCTTCTTGATACGGGAGTTTCGCTCGATTTTGTGCCATTTCTAGACCTTAGCTTCTTATTTTTAACCCTGCTTGGCGATTGATTTTGGTAAGAGTGACAGATTTCAACTAAAGTTGGTCATATTTCTAAAGAAGGACAGTTGCTTTCTAACTTCCGTCTCACAGCAATTGCTAACTTTGCTCCGGCTGATTTTGCTAGTGGTGTTGTACCTAATGAGATTAAAGTTGACGGACGCAGCACTTATGGATAACGATTTACTAGCTTTTTTTGCGGGTATTGGGCTAATTATTCTCTATCTCATTTTCTCAGCATTGACTGAAATGGGTACCAAACTACCCTGGAAGAAATAAGTTGACAGTTTATAAAATCAAAAATACCTAAAAAGTTTACACTTCAGCAATTGAAAAAGCGATCGCCACAAGTAAAGCTAAGGAATGTGGATTAAATAAAGTGCAAAAGTAGGGTGTGTTAGCGGAGCGTAACGCACCATTCCAAGTTAAATAAGAATTGCACGTTATTAAATTTGCGTTCCTAACGAAGAAAGAAATCACTTAATTGACGGGATATTTGATACTTTAATCTGCGGAGCCGGCGACGCTCCGCCTCCAATTTGTATCGGATTTTGTTTAATTTGTTAAAAATATTAAAGATTTATTGCTTTTTATGTCTAAAATGTATTAGAAAACACTATTTTTTCTTATCCCTCTTGCTTAATATGGCAAGAAACAGGGCGATAAGTACTGTAGCAACAACAATTAAATTTTGCCAGAAAAATATTTGCGTTAAGTGAGGAAGGTAAAGCGTGACATCATTGCTAAAAATTGTACAAACTGCTAGTGAATCCCAGATTTCGGAGTTTTTCCAGGAATCAGCCGGTAAGTGGCGATCTCAACGACGCTACTACACCCTACCTGCGGGAGAAACCAAGGAGATGGAGAGTATAGTTACGATCAATTTTCTAGAGCAAGGCTGTGATGAATTGCAAAAGCTAGCTCAAATGCACGATTTGCCTGATGCGGGTAGTTTTTTCTGTGGTGCAGCAGTCGCATGGGAAAGTACGGATGTATTGAAGGCAAGGAAGGAGTCTCAAGGTTCAACATTATTTGGGGCTATGGGCAACACCTTGTGTCGCGATCGCGGTTTTGCCATATCCAAACCAGTTACCGCCCAGTACTATTTCTCCAACCCAAAAACACTATGTTTGCGAACTGAGTACAACGGTTCACTGTTTGAGGAAGAGTTAAAGCTAATTGGCAGCAAATACCGCACCAGACAGACCATTATCTCCCGTGCCGGTGAGCAGTTGATGATTGGTCAATATTTAGAAAAAAGAATGGAGAGTTAATTTATTGGGTGGCTATAGCCTTATCTATATTAGTACTACCCAGCACTAAGCTATGAACTGCTAACATAACTTTTTATAACAGTTTTTAAACTTTCCCCCAGAAAGTTTATTGCTATGCCATAATGGGGAGTGAAATGAGAATTAATTCGGCGACAGTGTTTGTGTTTAGTATTGACAGGCTTCTTCCTATTGGTATTACAGACTTCTCTCCGAAATCTAAATCTCTACAAACTTATGATTTTGGAGACATTCAATGTCAATTTACGTAGGTAACCTCTCCTATGAAGTTACACAAGACGCGCTGAGTGCTGTTTTTGCGGAATATGGTTCTGTAAAGCGGGTTCAGCTACCTACTGACCGTGAAACAGGTCGTTTACGCGGCTTTGCTTTCGTGGAAATGGGTACAGAAGATGAAGAAACAAAAGCCATTGAAGCCCTTGATGGTGCTGAGTGGTTGGGTCGTGACCTTAAAGTGAATAAGGCTAAACCTAGAGAAGACAGAGGTGGTTCCTTTGGTGGTGGAAACCGTGGTGGCGGTGGTGGCGGCGGTGGCGGCGGCGGCTACAACCGTAACCGCTACTAAACCAAGTAGACTAAAGTAACTTAACTGAATGTGTAAAAGGCTCAGGCGGCAATGCTTGAGCCTTTTCTATGCAAAATTTTACTTGTGAATAATACTCAGATAGATAGATGAGTTTTATTTGTGTCTAACAGCATTTATAGTTTCATGTTTCTCTGACTCAAAACAGAGCCGCTATTGTCTTGTCATTTGGTATATAGCAGTTCTCGTTAAGGGTACGTTTGTGTAGCCGCGAATTCTATTCCCCTTGGCTATGCTTCTACCTACTGCCCAAGTTCTTTGATATTTTTCATCACTTGTTGGTATAATTCGTTATTACCCTGACTTTGAAAAATGCTTGCTGCTTGTTGTAAGTCCTTCAGCGCTCCCTCTTTGTCTCTGTTAGTGGCGCGGGCATTTCCCCGGTTATTGTAGGCAGGGGCAAAGTTAGGATTGAGGCGAATGGCTTCATTATAATCTTCGATCGCACCCTCTGGATCTCCATTGGCAGCACGAGCATTTCCCCGATTATTATAAGCGATCGCATATTTTGGGTCGAGAAGAACAGCCTGATCAAAATCATCTAGTGCTCTTCTTTTTTCTCCTAGTGAGGCGTGAGCATTCCCTCGGTTATTGTAGGCTTCGGCATAGTTAGGATTCAGGCGAATCGCCTCATTGTAATCCTTAACTGCTTCTCTGTTATTTCCTATTGAGGCGCGGGCGTTTCCCAGATTATTGTAGGCTTCAGCGTCGTTAGAGTTGATACTAAGTGCTTGATTGTAATCTGCGATCGCTTTTTCCTTGTCTCCCAAATCAAAGTAGGCTAATCCCCGCCCGTTGTAAGCAGCGCCATATTGAGAATTTTGATTAATTGCCTTATTATATGAAGCGATCGCGGCTTGTAAATCGCCGTTTAAATGCTGATTCTTTCCCTGAATATAGAACTCCCCACCTTTCGATGTTGTCGCTGAACTACGGCTAGGTGGACTGACTCCTATTTCTGTCACCAATACATTGTCATTCTTACTGCAAGAAACACTGCTAATTGCAGTAAATGTAGTAAAAATAGCTATGGTAAATAAAGAATTTACCCTTGTTCGCTTTTGCCCAAATAAACGCCGTTTCATAAGTTAATATAAACTGCAATAACATCTGAACGAAATTAGTATCAAAATCTATATTTAATTCCTTAACTCAAATAAATGTTATAACTTTTAATATAAGTGTAAAGTCAATTTACAAATTTATCTGATATTCAATAGCTTTATTTAATGGTTATGTATTTGTAGCCTGATGAACAATTTACTCATCCTCAAGTTCACTCTTTTGAGCTTTGGGAGTTAGCCGCCAAGAAGTAGTTTTGTCAATATCTACAGACAGATGTTCGAGATTTTCCCCTAAATCTTTTTGGAGTTTCTGAGTTAGTGTAATGGGAAAATCTAAATTAATACCTTGGTTTTGTGCTAGTTTTGCCAATTCTATAAAAGTAGCTTTGATTGTAGTCCGCTCATAACTAATCAGCTTATAATTAGAAGTTTCGGATATATTCTGAGCTTGCATAGCTTTTTTTATGCGTTCTTCTAAATGCTCAAATTCAGAATTCAACAACTTCCATTGTTGCTCAAGTTGCGAGTATCTGGTACTTAGTGATATTAAGTCTTCCGTTGCAGAATCGGGGCTGGCTTGGGCTTGTAATCCTAGCAAATTTAAGTAGATTTGAGCAAGATAAATACAATCTAAGTAAGCATATTCTATTTGTTCTTCAGTCAGGGGACGTTTTCCCCAATCGCTTTTTTGTTCTTGTTTGTCGATATTGTTAAAGCTACAAAGTGTAGTAGCTATAGTCTTGAGTTGGTGGTTGGGTAACGGCAAAAGATAGTAGGGAATTTTTTTTGCCATTTCCAAAGTGCAAGTAATATTTTTAGCCTTCTTGTTACCGAGAAGTTTTAGATCGTAACTGGCATTGTGAAAAACTTTTTCAATAGCAGAATTTACCATAATTTCTTCAATAAATTCAGCTATAATATTAGGCTGATCTAGGACATCTAAAAGGTAGACGCGATCGCCACTCATATCTTGAGGATTATCTAATACCTGAATCAGCGATAGTCGGGGATTACGACTTTTATAGTCAGCCACTTCTGTATCTATCCACAGCGTTTTAGCGTTAGTATATTCAGCAACAATGTCATGAATTTCGTGGGCGGAAGTAAGGTACGGCATTAGCTAATATTTCCTGATATTTAGGGTCTTGTAAGTAAGCCATAGTTTTCTAAAGTAACATTTTGTTGGTAAATTTGCTTGCACAAGGTTGCAAAAATGCTGAAGTTTTGAATTGCGTAGGCGTAGCCCGTCGTAGACATCGCCAAACTGACTTAAATTTGATAACATCGAATGACGACTATAGGGCAGCATAGTCTAACCTTAAGAGGGTTACTTAGCATCTACATCAAGTTGACATAAAGCCACGAACTCTATGCAGAGTTATACTGGTTAGCCGCTGTTACAAAAATTGAATTGACGCTTCTGAAAACTGGCTGCAAAATCTTAGCTTCAAGAAATCGTCCCGATTTAAATTTTCAGTAACCTGAGTGCTTCGTTTAGCACTTTTGCTGCTTTACATTTAATTGTTTTTTAACATCTGCTCCTCACCATGACACACACCTCAATTAATCGCTTCAAGTATTCAATTAGGAGATAGATAATGAAAAAGCTAATTCCATTGCTAGTTAGCAGTATTTTGGTAGTTGGTACTTTTGGCTGTCAAGAGGCTCCTAAAACTGGTTCAGAAACTCCTAGCACTAATGAAGCTGATCAAGCACCAGTAAAGCCAGCTTCTCAGACAAATCAAACTGCGGATAAAACTACTCCTTCAGCAGTTAGTAGTGACACTAAAGTTAAAACCGATGCTGAAAAAATGGCAGTAACAAAAGCCAATGGCGACTTAAAAACTGAAGTTAGCAAAAAGTTGAATAAAGGCTTACCAGGAAATAAGTTAGAAGTTGAAAACCAAGAGGGTGAAATTATCCTCAAAGGCACAGCGTCTTCTGTTGAAGAACTCCAGAAAGCTGAAACCTTGGCTAAAGAAGTTCAAGGTGTGAAATTGGTGAAGGTGGAAGCAAAAGTTGAAGCTATGAAAAAGCCATAAAAGAATAACTCAGGCTCCCAGTTAACATCAGCTAGCTAAATCAGCTTACATTGTTATGTAAAGATAAACAGGATTTACGTCTCCGTAAGCCCTGTTTATTTTGCTTAAATAAGGGCTACGAGTTGGCAAGAAAAAACACCTTACAACTGGCAGATTGATTTGAGGACTTGCAGCAATTCGATTGAAGATTCAGAGCGAGTTATATCTAATTTTGGTAATAATTGGTAAATGGGAGGATTCCCTTGCTGTATATAGACAAATTGGTAATCCATACCATTAGTAGTCACGCCCCAAACTGATGTTTGATTCTCTAGACTTTTGTAGGCATAGGTAAGCAATTGCGGCAAACCTTCTGAGGCATTAATACTGCTATTTTTAGATTCGATGACTAATATCCAAAAGGGTGTAGTTATTTTTTTTACTTGAGTCTTATTAACAGCCAAAATATCCATCCGTCCTTTGATGTTTGTATCTTCATCTTCGACGGAAATATCAGCAATATTTTCTTCTAAAGTAATTTTAATACTGGAATTATAAAAGCCAGCTAAATTCATTAATGGTGCGAGAAATAGAAATTTTATCTGTCCTTCCGAGATTTTACCTGCTGCATAGTAACTACGAAAGAGATTGCGAATTTGTGACAGTTCTTGTTGTTCAAAGTCTGTGAGAGATTCCAGGCATAGTAATGATGTAATCGAGCCATTTAACTGTTCTTCAAATTTCAGTAAGTGTTGAACGTCTTCCAGGCTGAGATTTCTTGCGTCTAAAGTAGTAGTCATCAATTTACTCCTTTATAAGAATAGATATACAATATTATAAGTATTATCGCTATTGAAGCATTGCTTCTCTTTCAGCTTTCAGTTTTAGCAATTTGATTACAACTGGCGGTGGATTACGTCGCTGTTCTTCTCGCATTCGGTGACTATGTTCTAGCCAATCAGCTATGTAAGCGCTGACTGCTTCCTTGTTATGCAGGTAATAGAGAATAGTTGCATATACTTGCTCTAAAGTCACTGATGGATAACTTTGAGAAATTTCCTCTGGAGTTCGAGCGCGATGGATGAAATCATAGAGTATGGTTTCAATTCCTACTCTTGTACCTTTGAGTCGAATATCATCAGGACGCTGAAAATCGAAGTAATCTTCTAGTTGCATAATTTAGCTGATTATTATATCTACCCCTAAAATCATCTTACATACTTGTAAAATACTGTTGCAATAAATAATGAGACTGGAATCAGTTTTCTCGGAACCACGATTCTCCTTCCCCTCTCAGCGTCCTCTGCGGTTCGATAATCCTGAATTCTTTCCCTCTACCCTCTTGCCAATCTTTAATTAGTTGATACACTTGTTCTTCATTAGCCTAGCGAACCAGCGCCTATGGTGCACATCAAGCGCGTGGAACTTACGAACTTTAAATCCTTCGGTGGCACTACTTCAGTCCCTTTGCTACCGGGGTGTACTGTCATATCTGGGCCAAATGGTTCGGGTAAATCGAATATTTTAGATGCACTGCTGTTTTGCCTGGGACTCTCCAGTTCTAAGGGGATGCGAGCCGATCGCTTACCGGATTTGGTAAATAATACTCAAACGGCTAAGGGACGGGCTTCTATTGAGGCTAGCGTGACGGTGACGTTTGATTTGTCGGATGATGTGTCACGCAGAGGCGCAGAGGCGCAGAGGGAGGAAGATGAGCAGAATTCCGACTCCCCACTCTCTACTCCCCACTCCCCAACTGAATGGAGTGTTACTAGAAGGCTGCGAGTTACTCATCAAGGAAGTTATACGTCGAATTACTATATCAATGGCGAAGGTTGTACGCTGACGGAGTTGCATGAGCAATTGAGTAAGCTGCGGGTTTATCCTGAAGGCTACAATGTGGTGCTGCAAGGAGATGTCACCAGCATTATCTCGATGAATACGCGGGAACGTCGGGAAATTATTGATGAGTTGGCGGGGGTGGCGGCGTTCGATCGCAAGATTATCCAAGCTAAATCAACTTTGGATGAGGTGAAGGAAAAGGAAGATAGTTGTCGGATTATTGAGACGGAATTAACTGCACAGCGCGATCGCCTTTCTCAAGATCGGGCGAAGGCTGAGAAATATCAAAAGCTTCGCACGGAATTTCTGGCGAAGCAATCGTGGGAGGCTGTTTTATCATGGCGATCGCTACAAGCACAACAAGAAAAGTTAGTTAACGAAATTCAAAGTGGCGATCGCAATTCTAGTGAACTCACTACCCAACTCACAAACCTAAATTCCGAAATCGTTCAAAAAACAGATCAACTTGAACAACTCAATGCTCACGTTAAAGCCTTGGGAGAAGACGAACTTTTAGCGGTACAATCTACACTCGCCACCCAAGAAGCAGAACGTAAACAACTCCAGCGTCAACTAACGGAATTAGAGACAGCAACGCAGGAAACTGCTAAACGTCTGGCTCAAACTCAGCAAGAGATTCAACAACACCGTCATTCCCTAGAAGAAATCGCCGAAACACAAATTGTAGAGACGCGATTCATCGCGTCTTCACAACAACAAAGAAACGAAACGCAACAAGCCTTAGAAACATCCCGCGAAGCAGCCGCAGAAATCGCCTCGGCTTCGGAAGCGTGGGTGCAGCAACAAACAGCATTCAACCGTCAAATTGAAGCTTTGCTGCAAACTCTGGAACCACAACGCACGGAACAAGCGCAACTCAGGGAACGCAATCACCAGTTACAACAGCTTATTCAAGAGCAAACCCAGTTAATTGAACGCGACGAACCGCTACTAACAGAAAAACAAGCTGAGTGTAGTCAAGTTGAAACAGAATTTAACGCCTCTAGTGAACCCATCCAAAATTTAGCCCAAAATCTCTCAGCTACAGAACAAGAATTGCAAATCCAGCAGGAAACCCAAAAACGGCTTTTGCTAGAACAACGAGAAAAACAACGCCAGTTGGATAAAATAGAGGCGCAAGCGCAAGCACAGCAAGAAGTCCAAGGAACCCAAGCTAGTAAAGTTATTTTACAATCGGGAATGCCTGGACTTTGTGGCTTAGTTGTGCAGTTGGCACGGGTGGAACCCCGCCATCAGCTAGCCTTGGAGATGTCTGCTGGTGGACGTTTGGGACATATTGTGGTGGAAGATGACAGCATCGCCGCAGCCGGTATTGAACTGCTCAAACAGAAACGTGCGGGGAGGGCAACTTTTTTACCACTAAATAAAATTCACGCTCCCAAATTTACTCAAGATGCAACGCTGCGTTTTGCCAATGGCTTCGTTGACTATGCTGTTAATTTAGTCGATAGCGATCGCCGTTACAAAGATGTATTTAGCTATGTTTTCGGTAATACGGTGGTATTTGCCAGCCTGGAGGCGGCGCGGAAAAACATCGGACTGTATCGCATCGTCACCTTAGACGGGGAACTGTTAGAAACCAGTGGCGCAATGACTGGTGGTAGTAATACCCAGCGTTCGGCATTGCGGTTTGGCACAGGTGAAGCGGCGGAATCTGAGGAAGCGATCGCCTTAAGAAGTCGCTTGGTGGACATTGATCGGGTTTTAGAGCGTTGTACTGAGGCGATCGCTACTTTATCAACCAGAACAAAAAAACTGACGGAGGAACTCACAGAAGCGCGTCAGGCGCGGCGCGAACAGCAGTTGCAAAGGGAACAGTTGCAGAAAGATATTAAGAGTTTAACAGCGCAATTAGAAGGGACGCGATCGCAACTCGCCCAAAACAGCGAAAAGTTAGCCACTGCTCAATCCCGATTGGAAATTTTAGAGCGGGAATTACCGGGACAAGAAAATCAGTTGCAACAATTGCGACACGATTTAGCTGAGTTGGAAGCATCTCAAACTCCCAGTGAATGGCAACAGATCCAAGCGACAATTAAAATTCAAGAGCAACAATTGCAACAACGGGAGACAGCATTACGCGAAGCCGAGCAAAGATTAAAAAATTTAGAAAATCAGCAACAGCGTTTGCAAGAAAAAATCCAAGAAGCAGAAACGCGAATCACCGAATACGAAACCCAACAAATCTCTTGTAGAGACGCGATTCATCGCGTCTTTTCACAAACCACAACGATAGACAACCAAATCACCCAAACCCATTTATCGTTGAGTCAATTGGAACAAAATTTAGGAGAAGAAAAACAAAAACGCGATACTACAGAGCAGGAAGTGCGATCGCATCTCTTGCGCCAACAACAATTGCAATGGGAAATTCAAAAACTCCAAGAAACCCAAGAGAAGCGGCGGGAAGAACTAATTGCTTTGCAAAACCAGTTGCGGGATGTGGGAGCCGAATTACCAAATCCCTTGCCGGAAGTTCCAGATCAGGTAGACTTGGAAGAATTGCAGAAAGAATTGCGATCGCTTACCAAACGCTTACAGGCAATGGAACCTGTGAATATGCTGGCGCTGGAAGAATACGAGCGCACCCACAACCGCCTCCAAGAACTGACACAAAAATTACAGACACTAGAAGGGGAACGCACCGAATTACTTTTGCGGATTGAGAATTTTACCACATTGCGGCAACTTGCCTTTAAAGAAGCTTTCGATGCTGTCAACGAAAACTTTCAATCGATTTTTGCCATTCTTTCAGACGGCGACGGCTATTTACAACTCGAAAATCCCGAAGATATCTTTAGCAGTGGACTGAATTTAGTCGCGCACCCCAAAGGCAAACCCGTACAGCGTTTAGCTTCCATGTCTGGGGGAGAAAAATCACTCACAGCCTTGAGTTTTATCTTTGCCCTCCAACGCTACCGCCCATCGCCATTTTACGCCTTTGACGAAGTAGATATGTTTTTAGATGGGGCAAATGTAGAACGATTAGCTAGAATGATTAAACAACAGTCACAACAAGCGCAATTTATAGTTGTGAGTTTGCGTCGTCCGATGATAGAATCAGCCGAACGCACAATTGGCGTTACTCAAGCACGAGGAGCTTACACTCAAGTTTTAGGGATTAAGTTACAATCATCTAATACGTCTGCTTGAGTTTTTGTTAAAAATATGTGTATATATAAACCGGATTCGAGATCAGGACTCGGTATAGAATGACCTCCGAACAGATAATTAGGCGTTCCGACATATTAAATACCCAGGTGATTACCCGCGACAACGGCAAGCGGCTAGGCATCGTCAGTCAAATCTGGGTTGATATTGATCAACGAGAGGTTGTGGCTCTTGGTTTGCGAGACAGCCTGATCTCAATTTCGGGCATACCGCGCTATATGTACCTCAACAACATCAGCCAGATTGGTGATGTTATCTTGGTTGATAACGAAGATGCAATTGAAGATATTGAAGTTGAAACTCTCAGTAATTTGATTAACTGGGAAGTAATTACAGAAACAGGTGAAGTATTAGGCAAAGTTCGGGGCTTCAAGTTCAACGGCGAAACCGGGAAGCTTAACTCCATAGCCATTGCTTCTTTCGGATTACCCCAAATTCCCGATCAATTTCTGAGTACTTACGAGTTCTCAGTGGATGAAATCGTCAGCACTGGCCCCAATCGCTTGATTGTGTTTGAGGGAGCCGAAGAACGGCTGAACCAGTTGACAGTTGGTTTACTAGAGCGTCTGGGTATCGGCAAACCACCGTGGGAGCGAGATGCAGAAGAAGAATACGGCTACACTCCACCACGCCAAGTTGCACCAGCCAATCAATTGCCCAGTGGAGTGCCATTGCAGCCACCCAGACAGAGAGTTCGCGCTCCCGAACCCGTAGCGCGGGAAGAAGAATGGAATGAAGATTATGTGGAAGAAGAAAGACCACAGCGTCAGGTAATGAAGGCGCGGCAGTATGAGTCTATTCAATATGAAGAAGACGAGGAAGAAGATAACTGGAGTGAGGCAACGGGTAGCGACAGATATGAACAACCGCCGCAGCCACTAAAAGCCCAGCCCTACAGCAAGCCTTATGTTGAGGAATATGATGATTATGACGATGTAGAGGGCGATGCTTGGGAAGATGCGCCGAAGCCTGTGAACATTCCTAAGAAAGTCAAGGAAAGACAGCCAGAATACGAAGAAGAAGGCGGATATTAATTCGTAATTCGTAATTAAAATTAGCCCTCTCCTTGCAATTAAGTAGAGGGCTAATTTTTTAGCTAGGATTGATGGCAGAATTAGCCATTTTTACTAAAGAAGTGCGATCGCCAGCTTTCAACCCAACAGTATATTGCACACCCTGTTGTCGCCAAGTCAAGGTGGCATCTGAACAATTAGCACCACAAGTAAAATCTACAAAATAGCCAGTGATGCCTTTAGCTAAGGATACAGGTTTACCAATGAGGCGGGGTGTTTTGCGAGTTACTGCTTGAGCGGAAAGTACACCCAAACGACACGCAGTTCCACCACTACAGTCGGGACTAAAACCCAGTAATATATCGTACTTTTTTGGCGTGGCAGTTTCTACAATGGCATAAATTGGGTTTTCCCCATCCGACTCAGGAATAAATTTCGGCAACAGAATCCGAATCTGAGTTTTTTGCTTTAATTTGGGCAGAATTGACTTAAAAACTGGGTGTAGCTGGGTTTGTGCTATCAATTGGGACTGATTGTTGACATTGGCTATGGCTGACTTATGAAAACTGCTAGCGCTGACTAATAAAAATACGGCACACACAGCACTGATATTTCTGAAGCTTAAAATCATCATTACAAATTTATTCCATCTATGGATACTTATTTGTAATACCCATTTTTCAATATCAAATTACGGTACTAATTACCTCTTCAAAAAACCCATTTCGGGGTCAGTGTCACTTACATAAACCACTTCATGACCCATTTATTGCAACCAATTACCCAAGGCGCGACTAGCATTGACATCGATTAAAAATTTCATATGTGAGCTAAGGTGCACTCACTCTGTCTAAAACCTCTTCTTGAGAAACAAGATATAGGTGTAGGGGCACGGCATGCCGTGCCCCTACGGGTGTACCTCACGTAAACGAGAACTGCTATAATAAGCATAAAATAAGGCTGCTTGTATATCTTCTAGTTCTAATTCCGGGTAATCTTCAAGAATTTCTTGATTAGTAGAACCCTTTGCTAGTAATTCTAAAATCATTGCTACTGGTATTCTTAATCCCCGAATAATCGGTTTACCAGCCAAAATATTTTTGTCAAACTTAATCCGTTCTAGTAGTTTTTCATCGTTCATTTTTACTACATTACTATTTATCCGAATTGAGCGATTTTTTAGAAGTTTAAAATATCTAATGATTCTTCTATTTCTAAATCTAATATTCTGTCTCTTGTATCTTTGAGTGCTTCAAGTTTACCTTCTTGACGATAAATATCTGCCGCTTTTTGAAAATCTTCAATTGCTCGCTGTTTATCTCCCATTTCTAAATAGATATTGCCACGGTTGTAATAAGCATCTGCATAATTTGAATTAATCTTTATTGTCTGAGTATAATCTGCGATCGCTCCTTCAAAGTCACCTAAATCTGAACGAGCATTACCACGGTTGTAATAAGCATCTGCATAATTAGGATTAATCTGGATTGCTTGAGTATAATCTTCAACTGCTCCTTCAAAATCACCTAAATCTGAACGAGCATTACCGCGATTTTTATAAGCTACAGCATCTTGAGGATTAATCTTGATTGCTTGAGTAAATATCGGTTGAGTTCCTAATAAATAACGAGCAATTCCACGATTTTTGTCAGCATCAGCATAATGAGGGTTAATTTTAATAGCCTGGGTATAATCCTCAATTGCTCCTTGATTATCTCCTACACAAGAACGAGCTTCAGCCCGGTTTTTATAAGCTACGGCAACATTAGGATTAATTCTGATCGCCTCTGTATAATCATTAATTGCTTCTTCTAATCGCCCTATTTGATATAGAGCTAAACCTCGTTTATTGTAAGATTTAGCATCCTGGAGATTCATTTTGATTGCCTGGGAATAATCTGCGATCGCCGCTTCATAATTACCTACTTGATAATGAGCTAAACCTCGTTTATAATATAGATCAACATCACTAGATTTAACTTGTAAAGCTTGATTGTAGTTAGTAATTGCATTCGGATAATCTTGTTTCTCCAAACATTCATCACCCAATCTTACATAAAGTACATTTAAATCTTCAGTATGATATTGTAAATAGTTCTCTAATTCAGCTTGAAAGGAAGATTTTGTCAACTGATTATTAGTTGGTTTCGATGGCGTTTCCTGTTTCGGGAGATATTTATAAATTGGTATTTGTTGCTTATAATAATTATTAGTAGAAGATTGTAACTGTTCTAGATAGCACCATAAACCACCACCATATAGTAATTGCTCTATCCCGAATGAAATTTTACCAGTCTTCAACTTAATCATCTGCGTTGGCAGAAAGCCAGCCAAAAAAAGGTGATACTCAGATTGTGCTTCACTCACATCCTCCTGAATCAAAATGCAAACTACAACTGCATTTTTTTCAACTTCTTCAGAACTAACTGACCATCTAACTCTATCAATACTAGCGTGACGGGATTTAACCTCGATACCAATAGATGAGTCAGAAGTCAAGGTAAAATCTATATTGCCATCACCGCCAAAGCGCTTTTCATAATCGACTTCGGTAATAAAATCAGCTAAACGTTCTTTGACAACTTCTTCACCCAACTTCCCTTTAAGATAGCTAATAAAAACGTCACGGACTGGTAAAACACGCTTATATTTCTCAGCCATCAGCCAACAAAATTCTCGTAGTGCCTTTAATCTCTCTCCAGAGATGATAGTTAATTCACTATATTGACCTTCTGTTTCACAATGAAGCAGACAACCAGATGTTAACCTTTTAATAAAATCAGACTGTAGCGATCGCAGTAGTGTAATCCAGTCCATTTATATTTCTGCGAATCTTTTGATGAGATTATTCTATAAAAATATCCATTCGACGTAAACCTTTTAATTAGCTTGGGTGATATTCCCAAAAATCGTTTATTCTTTTGCAATAATTCTTAATTTAACTTAATATATTAAAATTAGCAGAGGATGAGATTGAATTAAACAGAGTGTATCAATGTATAGCACTCTAGTCATTTTACAGTCGAATTTGAGTCGTAAATTATTGATAGACTTGCCTGAGTTCTTCTAGATTATTCACAGTTTTGATACTGGTGAGAATAGTTTTTAATATCTCTACGTTCTGGATCTGGATAATCTCTGGTAATATTGTTAGCCCCTGACTACCAAATTTTAATTCCAAAGCGATTTCAATGCCTTGAAGTAACCCTCCTCTCATACCCCTTCTTTCTACGCTGGTAATATACGGCATTTTCTTTTTATCCTCGTATTGAGTTACTTCTTGCCAAAAACTATTCTCTAATTCTTCAGGTAATTTCATCACCCAGTCGATAAATCGAAATAGGTTGATGATATCTTCACGATGATAACCTTTTTCGTAGAGTCGTTTCGTTAAATCAAGTTTCCACCGTTTGCGCCCTTGGTTATCTTGACGTGTTTCCTTTGCCTTCAAATGAGCCATAACTACTGTAGCAAATGGGTTAGAACTTGCTTCTAATTCTCCCCACTGTTGGCTATATTCAAGTAGTTTCACAATGGGAAACTTGAATCTGACTTCGCAACCCCATAATTCATCGCTAAATTGATTTGGTTTCCATGTGGGGCGATCGTCACCTAAAATGGCTAGACTAGCTATAGACCGATTGTAACGGTCAAATAGTCGGTAGTGGTAGACGTACATTCGCTGGGCAAAGTTGGTTTCTTCATAACTTTGAACTTCCAGATGGACTAATACCCACCTTTCTTCGCCATTGCGTTGCCAGACTTGAACGAGTTTATCAACCAATCTTTGCCCTAATTCTGCATCTCGAACGACTTGCTGTAACTCTTTGTCCAAAAAAGTATAGCCTCGCTTCCAGTCTATTCCCTCCGCAGCTACAGGAAAGAAAAATTCAATGCACTCTTGAAAGTAGGTTTCTATAGCTTCTTTCCACGGACTGTCATATTCATCGTTGGACATTGGTAGGATTTACATCAGTTTTTTAGGTGCGGCCATGTCTGATTATGCCAGAGTTTTGAGGAGTTGGGGGGAGAGGGCGATCGCTGGGAATAATACAGGAAATATTAATTTAGCTAACCACCAAGAGCGCAAATGACCCAAGATCAAAACCCCAAACTAAAGTCTCTCACCAACTCCATGTCAGATTTTCAGACGATGCCTACGGCGGTAAAATACGCAGATTTAGAAACTTGGTTCAGCATATTAGAATAATTTCCAGCAAAAATTTACCTAAGCGATCGCTTAGAGTATTCGTTAGCGATATCTAAACGTCCATCATTAATTAATGTCCTTTGATAACCTGTGCAAACTCCTGTCGGAAAAACACCCTGTTACCTTTGCCAGTTGGGTATTAGGAACACCGCAAACTGCTGTCACAGTCCTCAAAACTGAATTGGGTATCGAACCAATTCGCGCTGATTACGTCACATTCTTACAACTACAAGAACGCATTCTCCATTTAGAATTTCAAACCAAACTCGAATCGACACCACCTCTACCCCTGCGGATGCTCGATTATTGGGTACGGTTATATCGGTTGTATCGTTTGCCAATCACGCAAGTTGTCGTCTTATTACTTCCTCCCACAGCAGAAACAGTCATTGAAACCGTCTTCAGTGTTGAAAACACCCGTCACGAATATCGTGTAATTTCCATGTGGTTAGAAAATCCTGAACTATTCCTTAATGAGCCAGCATTGTTACCATTAGCACCACTAACAGCAACCACCCAACCCCAAGCCTTGTTGCAAAAAGTTGTGGAACGAGTGAATCAACTTGAGCCAGAACAACGACCAGAAATCTCCACCTATACTCAAATCTTAGCGGGGTTAAAATATAAAAAGGACTTGATTCAACAATTATTTCGGGAGGGTATGATGCGCGAGTCAGTAATTTATCAGGAAATTCTGGCAGAAGGGGAACAACGAGGAGAACAACGAGGACGACAAGAAGGAGAACGATCGCTCATTCTCCGCCAACTTACTCGTCGCGTGGGAGAATTATCTCAACCAGTGCTAGAACGGATTGAAGCTCTCTCCTTAGAACAATTAGAAAATCTTGGTGAAGCATTGTTAGATTTTCAGGCGATCGCAGATTTAGAAATTTGGTTCAGCATATTAGAGTAGCACAGGCAGCATCGCTATCAAGCAAAAATTTACCTAAGCGATCGCTCAGAGGATTCGTTAGCGATACATAACAGTCAACTATGCGATCAAAGCGATCGCCTTTTGAGGAGATTGATAAGTGCCGCAGCTACGCCCGTCGTAGACATCATTATCACTTTTGAGTTTTGCTAAAATAGGATTGGCTTAAGTGTGAAGGGAGAATGATCAAAATGACTACCTTAGAAATAGCGATCGCCAAAATCAAGAGATTACCCATTGAGCAGCAAAACGAAGTTATTGAATTTATTGAGCTCTTAGAATTCAAAATAGGCAAAATTAGTCAGATCCAAGAGCAGATAGAAACCGATAATAAAGAAGTTTCTTTTACTGAAGCAGCACAAGAGTTTATTGGTTGTTTAGACAGCAATTTGGAAGATTTATCTTATAACCCTAAGTATATGGAAAGCTTCGGTAAATAATGAGAAAGGGCATCATTATCGATACAGGAGTTTTAGTAGCATTTATGATGCCTAGTGATAAATTTCATCAATGGGCTGTCTCTTCACTGACAAATATTCAGTATCCGGTCTTGACCTGTGAGGCTGTTCTAACTGAAGTTTGCTTCTTGTTACAAAAAGTCCATGCGGAACGTGAGAAAGCTCTGCAATTAGTCAAGCAGGGATATATTGAAATACCTTTTCGCTTGAGTGATGAAATTGAATCTGTTGAAAAGCTAATGCAACGTTATGATTCTGTACCAATATCTTTGGCAGATGCGTGTTTAGTGCGGATGGCTGAAATCTATACAGAGACTTCAGTGCTTACATTAGATAGTGATTTTAGGATTTATCGTCAGCACCGCAATCAAGAAATTTCTGTGATTATGCCCGATATCGGAAAGAAATAAAAGTTGAGTTAGTTAGAGAAATAGTTTTGCGTAGCTTGCCGCACTTTTCTACGAGACGCTGCGCGTAGCTTGCTTCTCCGTAGGGGTACGGCAAAGCTACTTCGACAACGCTCAGTACAAGTCAGTGACCACCGTAGGCATCGCTCTCACCTATTTTACCTCAACTCGAAATAATGGTGTAGTTTACAGCCGTAGGCATCACCTAAAATTATCGTGTAAGGGAAGTGCGATCGCTCAGAGGATTCGTTAGCGATATCTAACAGTCAACTATGCGATCACTTTGATCGCCTTTTGAGGAGATTGATAGGTGCCGCAGCTACGCCCGTCGTAGACATCATTATCACTTTTGAGTTTTGCTAAAAAGCGATCGCTTATACTTCTAGCTTCCACAGCCTCCAGCAAACGACATAAAGGCATTAGGGTCAGATTTCAAATTTCCAAAGCTTCGCTCGTCGGGACGACGATTTCGATGATCGACGAATCCTTGCTGGGTTGGAAAACTACAGTATCTACCCTCTCCCATTGAATAATGTGTTGCCTTATTCCAAGCAAAATAGCCTGATGGAAGTGGACACGCATCCCGAAATGCCAACGGAGCAACTTGACCATCGGTTAATTTACCAACGTTGTCGCCTCCTATACCTACCTTGTGCATCTGATAGCCTCCGGGTGTAGGAAAGCTACAATACGCTATTAAGTCGCTGGCACCACTTGGATTGGATTTATTCGGATTATAGAATCCAAAATGTGTTGCATTACGATAGGCAAAATATGCACCCGTGCGTGGCGGGGCTTGTGCCGTGGTAGCCGTAGCTGAAAAGACACAGCCAATTACAAAAAGACAAACGAACTTGCTCATTACTGTTACTCCGTAATATTTAGTTAGAGAAAGCGATCGCTTCTCTCCTCTAAGAAGTTGGGGATATGCTTACTCTACTGCCAGGTATAAAGTTTGTCGGTCGGAAAAAGTCGGGAAAAAGTCGGGTCTTTTTCGTAGATTTACGTAAACTTTTGGGAAAAATCAAGTTTGTTGTGGGAATATTGTAGTTAACCTGTATTACTACGTAAATAAATGACGGTAGAAGAAGCGATCGCACTAGTTGAGCGATTATTGCAACGAGGACGCTTAACAAGAGCGCAAGAGATTGTCTTTCGCTACACTTGGGAAGGGAAAACTTACTTAGAAATGGCCAAAGAAGTCACTTACGATCCCGGTCACATCAAAGACGTTGGCTCACAACTATGGCGATCGCTCTCTCAAGTTTTAGATGAAAAAGTTACCAAGAATAATCTGCACGGAGTACTACAGCGAACCACACAACAGCAAAATGGCACAAACGCCTCCTCAATTTCCCATGCGGACTGGGGGCGATCGACGTTTCCCTCTTCTATGGACGTACTACTGAATTAGAAACCCTCAGCCAATGGATTGTGGGCGATGCCTGCGGCGGTAAACTACGCTCTCGTCTGATAGCTTTACTAGGTATGGGTGGCATGGGCAAAACCGCACTCTCCGTAAAGTTGGCAGAACAGTTACAGGGAGAATTTGAGTATGTAATTTGGCGATCGCTCCGACACGCACCTTTTTTGCATGACAAGCTGACGGAATGCATCAAAATTCTTTCTTGTCAACAAGTTATTACATTACCTGCTAACCCTCACGAGCAAATCGGCTGTTTAATCGAATATTTTCGTAAATCTCGCTGCTTGCTGATTCTAGATAATTTTGACACTCTGTTGCAGCACGGCAAACAGACAGGTTATTACCGTGAGGGCTATGAATCCTATGGCGAACTTTTGTGGCGATTAGGAGAAACTCAGCATCAAAGCTGTGTTCTGCTCACCAGTCGGGAAAAACCTGCCGAAATCGCTACTCTAGAAGGTGATGGTTTACCAGTTCGCACCCTTGCTCTATCAGGATTAGAAGTCGCAGCAGCAGAAACAATACTGTCACTCAAAGGGCTATTGAGTACAGACAACGAAACCCACCAGCTAATTGACTGTTACCGTGGTAATCCCCTAGCGTTAAAAATTGCTGCAACTTCAATTCGGGACTTGTATGAAGGCAGCATTGCCCGCTTTTTTACCGAGGGTACAACGGTCTTTAATGGTATTGGCAATCTCATTGAGCTCAGCACTGGATAAAAGCGATCGCCTTTAGTCCAGAAGGGCAAAGATTAGTTAGTGCTAGTTTTGATCAAACGGTGAAACTGTGGAATGTAGATACTGGGGTATGGGAATGTTTCATGACATTGCTGGGACATACAGGTGTCATAACATCCGTAGCATTCAGTCCACAAGGCGATCGCATAGCAAGTGGTAGTTATGACCAAACTGTGAAGATTTGGGATACAGACACCGGGAAATGTTTGGATACGCTTAATAAGCATAGAAACCGGATTTGGTCAGTTGCTTTTCACCCCCAAGGACACTTGATTGCCAGTGGTGGAGATGACCATGCAGCTAGAGTATGGGAGCTTAAAAGTGGAAAGTGTACTAAAACCTTACAAGGGCATAGCAATATCATTTATGCTATCGCCCACAGTTGGCAACAAAACCTGCTTGCTAGTGGACATGAAGACCAGACAATCAAACTCTGGGATGTCAATCTGAATGCTCCACAAAACTTAAAAGTTGACCTCCAGCCTTTTCGGGTACTCCACGGACATAGCAATCGTGTCTTCGGTGTTGCTTTCAGTACCGATGGGCAATTCCTTGCCAGCGCCAGTGCCGATCGCACCATTAAACTTTGGAGTCCCCATACAGGACAATGCCTCAAAACCTTGTATGGTCATAGTAGTTGGGTGTGGGCGATCGCCTTCAGTCCAGACAGTAACTTCCTTGCTAGTGGCAGCTACGACCACACAATTAAAATTTGGGATGTCAGTTCTGGTAAATGTTTACAAACACTGTTGGGACATCCTGGTTGTGTACTGGCGATCGCTTTTAGCCCTGATGGAAAAACTCTCTTCAGTAGTGGCTATGAAAAGATAGTTAAACGGTGGGATGTTGAAACAGGCAAATGTCTGCACACTTGGGAAGCAGACTCAAACCGGATTTGGGCAATTGCCGTCAGTCCAGATCATCAATATGTTGCTACTGGCGGCGATGATTCTTCGGTGCAACTGTGGGACATTCACACAGGAGCTTGTCTTCGCATATTCCAGGGACATACCAGCCAAATTGTCTGTATACTGTTCACAGCCGATCACAGCCGCATGATTAGCAGTAGTAGCGATGTCTACGACGGGCTACGCCTACGCACCGTCAAAATTTGGCATCTGGCTACTGGAGACTGCATTACTACACTAAAGAATCATCAAAATTGGGTATGGTCACTCAGTTTGAGTCCAGACGAGCAGACTCTCCTTAGCGGTAGCCAGGATGAAACAATAAATTGTTGGGATATTGCTACAGGGAAACGCTGGACAACTTTGCGGCCATCTCGTTCTTATGAAGGCACGATTATTACAGAGGTTAAAGGGTTGACGGAGGCAGAGATGTCAACTTTACAAGCTTTGGGGGCGGTAGAGGTGAATTCAGATTGTTCAATGCTTGTCAACTTTCGGTGACATACTCCTACACTGATGCAAGCATACAGTGTAGGCTTCTCAGTGACTCCCGGTATCCCGTCTGTTGAGCTAAATTGGAAAAAGGAAAACTCAAGGAAATTTTAAATGTCAGCACAATTGTTACTGGTGGATGATGAACCAGGAATACGGGAAGCCGTGAAAGATTATTTGCAAGAGAGCGGTTTCAGCGTTCAAGTCGCCAGTAACGCCCTTGAAGGTTGGGAATGGATGCAGATGAATACACCTGATTTAGTGATTTCCGATGTGATGATGCCTCAGGTGGATGGCTATCAATTCCTCAAGCAACTGCGAGAAGACCCACGCTTTCAAGCCCTCCCGGTGGTATTTTTAACTGCTAAAGGCATGACAGGCGATCGCATCCAAGGCTATCATGCTAGTGTTGATGCCTATCTACCCAAACCCTTCGATCCGGATGAATTGGTGGCCATAGTCGAAAATTTGCTAGCCCGCCGCACCGCCAAAGCTTCAACTACGGGAGATGGCGCTGAAACCCCTGATCTCGCTGAACTAGCCAATCAAATTGCCCAAATCAAGGCATTGTTAACTCAAAGAAATGCTATTTCCGTATCTCCAGCCCCTTTCAAAATTGATTTGACCCCTAGAGAACAAAGTGTTTTAAACTTGGTCGCTGAAGGGTTGATGAACAAAGAAATCGCCCGTCGCTTAGAAACCAGCGTCCGCAATGTAGAAAAGTACGTCAGCCGTTTGTTTAGTAAAACCGGCACCAATAGCCGTACAGAGTTAGTTCGTTTTGCTCTAGAACATGGTCTTGCTAAATAGACATTGGGTATTGAGCAGTTCGGCCTTTCTCTACGAGACGCTACGCAAACGGCAAGTGTCATAGTTAGCAGTTCGACAAGCTAACTCTTACACCTATAAAACTGCTCAGGGCAACGCAGGTCTTACCCTGAGCTTGCCGAAAGGCCAATAAAGGCTCTTTTTGTTTTACCATAAATTGCTACAATCTTTATTATGTAGTCTTTCTAAAGTATTTTGTCTCCCCGCAAGGTCGGCAACCCATGAGTTTAGCTGTAATTAAGTTCTCTTCAGAAGAGTGCGGCATCTGCCACAAAATGTCTTTTTATGACAAAAAGGTGACTGAGGAAATGGGTTTAGAATTTATCGATGTAAAAATGCAAGATACGGCTGCTTACCGCAAGTATCGCAAAATTTTATTGACTCAGTATCCTGATAAATCAGAAATGGGATGGCCTACTTACATCATCTGCAATTCTCCAGAAGGAGAATTTCAAATTGTGGGTGAAGTAAAAGGGGGTCATCCCAAAGGAGAGTTTAGAAGTCGTCTTCAAGAGGTTCTAGATTCTACAGCGAGTCAGAACTAAATTACCTCAAAAGATTTGACTTCCAGGACAGGGCCAATCATGGCAGCTGTCATAATATCTTCACGCACCTGTCCTTTAACCTTTGCTTTTTGTCCAGCTTTGAGTAAGTCTTTGTCAGCCCCTCTGAGGATTTCGTAAGTAACGCCTTCTTCTGTGACTAACGCCCATGCGCCTGTGCCAATATCACGGTGTTCGATTGTGCCTGTAAGTGTAATCATAAACAGTGCTGAGTGGGGAGTTAAGAGTGCCGAGTGCCGAGTGCTGAGTAAGGAGTGGGAGTGGGGAGTGGGGAGTGGGAAGTGGGGAGTGGGAAGTGGGGAGTTAGGAGTTAGGAATTAGGAGTTAGGAGTTATAAAAATTCATTCCCCATGCCCAATGCCCAATGCCCAATGCCCAATTTTCCATTTATGCAATTTTTTCTTCGTTTTTCAATGCTAAACGAGCAAGTCCATAACAGATTAGGGCATTGACGATGAGGAAGAGGCGCGCTAAGTTCTCACTTCCTAAACCCCAAACTGCTGGATCGTAAAACGCACTTACCGTCAAGCACGCTGCTACACCTAATGTTGAACCAATGGCAAACCATTTTCCGCTAGGATGTCCCAGTAGCAATGCCATTAATACAATGGGAATCAGTACGCTGGCAAACAGGGGATTCAAGGCATCAGTTCCCTGGAGGGTATTGCCTAGTTCGGGAATTGAACTGCCCAATACCCGGAGAGGCCACTGGGGAAGATCAAAGATATAGATTCCTTTGAGGAAGAATAACCCAGAACTGCCAGCAATTAAGCCACTGGATAAAGACCAACTCCAGGTGAATGGGAAGTAAACTCGTAAAAACCAAGCTAGCAGATAGGAACCAACTACCATTAAAATCTTAGGTAATAGCGCGATCGCACCACCATCAATCCAAAAGCCAGGGTTAAAATAGCCATTATCGCGTAACCATCGGAAGAAATCTGGGAAACTGATTTGTCCTGCGAAGGCTAGTTTGACTGCTGCTTCGGCGTTGAGTTGTCCAGCGCCATAATAGTTTAAACCATCATCCTGGATAACTCGCGCCGACTGCTTGAGGACTTTTAAAACTTCATCTGGTTCTTTGATGCCAGCAGCTTTAATTAATGCTGCAACACCAGCAACGTGGGGAGAAGCCATACTTGTACCCTGGAAGCCCAAAAATACCCCTTCGCCCTTTTCGTCGATAGTCTCTTGGAGAATCTTACCAGCTTCACTACCACCAGGAGCAGAAATATCTACCCCTGCACCAAAGTTAGAATAAGGCGCTTTTTCGCCATCTGGGCCAATTGCCGAAACGCCGATGACGTAAGGATAGCGGGCTGGATAGCTTGCACCATTGGTGTTTTCATTCCCGGCTGCGGCAATAATAACTACACCTTTTCTATGGGCATAAGCGATCGCTTCTTTCATCAACTTGCTTTCACCGCCACCACCTAAGCTCATATTAATCACATCTGCGCCTTGATCAGCAGCAAATTTAATCGCTTCGGCAATATCGGCAACGGTACCGCCGCCATAAGAACTAAGTACCTTTAACGGCATCAGACTGGCTTCGTAGGCAATTCCAGCTACACCATATTTATTATTTGTGGCTTGGGCAATAGTTCCGGCAACATGAGTACCGTGTCCATTATCGTCTGTGGCTTCTTCTCGGTCGTTAACAAAATCATAGCCTTTGACGAATTTTGTCTCATACAAGTCCCGCACTTTGGTAATCCCAGTGTCAATTACCGCAACTGTGATGCCACTGCCTTTGGTTTGACTCCATGCGCCTTCAATGCCGATTTGGTGCAAGTTCCACTGCTTGCTGTAATATTGGTCATTGGGGCCAGTTAATGAGGGACTTGTTTCATCATCTTCTTGAGGTCGTAAAAATTCCCCTAACCAAGCGGCTTCACCTGGTTGGGGAATCTTTGTGTAGATGTAATTTGGCTCGATGAATTCTGTAGCTTGGGCAAATTTAGATTTTTTCAGTTCTTGAAGTCGCTGCCCGTCGCCCTTGATAATATACACATTATCTTTTTGGGAAAACTTGTTGTCTAATTGGGGTGTAAGGTTGTATTGTTTGGCGATCGCTTGCAAATTCTGTTCCACTACAGATGATGGAATATCTTCCCGAAAATCAAGCAAAATCGTCTCAAACTCTCCTTTAGTTGCCAATCCCTGGAAATTCAGGAAACCAAATATGGCAGATCCCAGCCCAATGACAAACAAGCACAATAATATAAGCTTTTTCATATTAACTCATTACCGCCTTTTGCCAGTTTTCTCACTACCATAACTTATCTCCATACTTTGTTGGGGGATTTTGCACTTTTAGTTACAAGTTTCACTTGATTATTCAGGAATTTTATAAACGATGGAACGCGGTCTTTTGTGGTTGCCCCTGTTAGTAATGTTTTTTTGGTTGGCTTGGCAAGGCTCGAAGGAATATCAAAAAGTTGAAGCCTATCGTACCTGGGCAGAGCAATTTGAACGGGCTAAGTATGATATTTATGCTGTATTGGGTCAAAAAAGTAACAATATCACTTGGGGAAAACCCACGCCTAAAGGGCCGATTAAATTAGAAACATTCTCTCTACTTAATGTCCAGCAAATCTATCTTTTGATAGATGGCAAATCTGTAGATGTTGAAAATCCACCGGAGAAAGGTCGTTCTATAGAGTTAGAATTTCTATTTTCAGAATCTACTAACTCAGTGCGGGTTCCGTTTACAGAAATCCCTTTAGCGGCGGAATGGGGTAAGTTTTTGCAGAGAGTATTACAAGGCTTGCGATCGCCACAAAATCAGTAGTTATTTAACTTCAGTTTGTCTCATAACCATTGACAAACATCTTTGCAACACATCAATTATGTGTAGGGGCGTATAGATTAGGACTTACGCACTGTACAAATTCATCGTGATGTGCGTTAACAGAAATAGGTTGTTTCAGGCTTTTATTAATTATCTTTTGATGCCTACGGCGGTAAACTACGTAATTAGACCACGCTGTAGGGGTTTAGCATGCTAAAC
>JBBSCU010000018.1:0-35605 GCA_038249935.1 Chroococcales cyanobacterium | reverse complement strand
GTAAATTTTTGACTACTATATATCTATTGGTAATGACTAATAACTGATGGAGAAGTTAGGATAAAATCACCATTCAAACTTAAGTTGAGATATTTACTGTTGAGGAAAGCAAAAGCATCAAACAGCAACGCTTTCAACTTTCGTCAAATTTTACCGATTTTTAGTAAATTTTAATCATTTATCTTATGCCACATCATCGTTATCGTCCCGCCTACTTACGCTATCTCAAAGCCAGATTATGGAATCTAGGGCGACCTAGTTTCTGGGGAA
Source organism: Chroococcales cyanobacterium (assembly GCA_038249935.1). GTDB lineage: Bacteria > Cyanobacteriota > Cyanobacteriia > Cyanobacteriales > Nostocaceae > Nostoc. The sequence continues at coordinate 35,335 of JBBSCU010000018.1, read as the reverse complement.
CTGCAATTTTTTTATCTGTAGTCGGGCTAGTAACCTGGGAATACTGGAAAAACCCAGATATTTTCGTTTATAAGCAAAAAAACCAAGTCGCTTCACAAAAGTCTGCTGATTCCGACCTTTCCGAAGAAAACAGAGCGATCGCAGCGGATATTGATAACTTGCCGGTTTTATTTAATGACTTTGAACAAGCAACTGTCTCATCAACAGCAAATACCTCTAAGGAAAAAAAGAGCAAAGGCTTACTAGAGGACGTAATTAACAAACAAAAGTCTGTTAACGATACCAAATTAAATTCTGGTTTAGGCATAGTTAATAACGAACCTAACCCAACGATGAAAAATCCCTTTGTCGTACAAGCAGAAAATTTATTGCGTACTGGTGGGACATCTGATAATAATAGTCAGTTTCTAGGCTTCAAATCTTTAACTGGGGAGTCTGAAAAGACAACTGGGGAACAAACATCTTCTAGCTTAGGAATTGGATTCACTAATCAAACCAATAAGAATCAAAATTCTGTCTCCATCAGCCCTCTGCAAGCAGCGCTCAACCAATCGACAAACCAGAAATTGTCCAGTTTCAATGGTACTGCAACTCAAATAAATCCCTTAGGCCGAGTCTCTGACCCAGGAGCAACGCTAATGCCACCCATCAACGGCTTACCCAGTCAGAATTATCTACCAAGTACTGGGAGCTACAGGTCAACGGGTACAAACTTGCCACAAAATCCCTACAGCAATTTAAATAACGGTCAAGTAGCGCCTACTGCTACAGGTTATACGTCAACGGGTACGAACTTACCGCAAAATCCCTATAGCAATTTAAATAACGGTCAAATAGCGCCTAGTGTAGCACCACTAACGCCCCCAGTCACTTTGATCGCACCAACTAATAATGCACCTTACTCTAGCCAGAGTCCAAGTGCTGTCACCCCCACAAACCCTGTGGGATATGGTAATTACGGTTTGCAGCAGCCGAATTACTTACCACAATCTAATTATGGGTTACAGCAACCGACGCAACCACCACAATCTAATTACGGGAATTCTGTGTTGCAGCAACCAACACAGTCTAATTCCTTATATCTTCGCCAGATTCGAGACAAGTATAGAAATCCAGGTCAAAGGTGATTTTATTTGCAGTGAAGATAACGAGGTTGCGGCTCGAAAACTCCCTCTTGGTATTGGAGCGGTTGAAAGTTTAATTCCTCAAGTCGTTAATTTACGCATGAAAGGAAACAGTAAGTTTTGGTTACAAAATAACGCAGAGATATAGTGACGGCATCCTTACCGTATGGATATCCTTCATCCAGTTTCTTGGTTTCTAATCTAGAATAAATCTTGAGCTAGGGCGATTGTGGGCTATCTGGAATAATCGGAACTTCGGGGGTTTCGGGTTGTTGCTGTTGTCGTTGCAAATATTTACTCAATACATAAGCCATATCCCCACGGGTCACGGGTTTTAAAGGGGAAATATTGCCTTGACCATCTGTGTTAATAAATCCCTCAGTCGCTACTGTGGCGATCGCTTTTCTAGCCCAAGCTGGGATAGACTTTTCATCTGGATAGGAAGCCAGAATCTCATTAACAGCATCATCGGGAAACTGAAATACACCATAAGCCTGGGCGAAAATAGCCAGAGCTTCTGCCTTTGTCACCTTTTGATTAGGGAAGAATTCATTGCCCCGATAACCTTTCATAATGTCAGTTTTTAAGACTATCTGTATATCATTAAATGCCCAATAAGAACGAGGAACATCTGGAATAACTAAATTTTCTTTGCTCACACCTTGTCTTTTATCTAGCCGAAATGTCTTTACCATAATCGACGCTAATTCAGCGCGACTCAGTAGTCTTTCTGGATAAAATTTGCCATCGGAAAAGTTTGTCATCCATTTGACAGCAGTTACTTGTTGAATAGAATCGAATGGTACTCCAGAAGTAGGTTCTGGCATTTGAGACTGAGCAATTGCTGGCAAATTTTGTAGTAGTGCCACTAAAGATAGAGTAATTGAAAGCTGACGCATTATAATAACCACTTTTAGCTGCTAAATGAATTTCAAAAACTACATTACTCAGGTCAAAGCAAAATTCACTGTTGCTAATAACCTATTACTCAGCTATTGACGAATTTAGACTAGGCAATGTTGCTCCTGCTACGTAAATAGGACTTACGCATTGACAAGAAATACCAAATATGGATATGGTTGAAAGCCACATCTTTCGTAAGGGTTTCGCATTGCTAAACCCCTACAGCGTGGTCTATTTACGATCATAAGGATAATTAATAAAAGCCTGAAACGACCTATTTTCCTTAATCCACATCACGGTTAATTTGTATAGTGCGTAAGTCCTAGTAAAGTGTGGCTACAAATTTTAAAAATTAGGACTTTGTTCAAAATCCCAGCACTTCCCATTATTCCAGATTCTACCAGTGCGTTCACATTCTGATTTATCGTAAATCCAAGGAATTGAAGTAGGATAAAACGAGGTAGGTAGGGGAGTAAGTGAAGGCAATACAAAAGAAAATATAGTGTAACCACAAGCTGATATAATCATTAGAAATCCGATGACGAACAATATATTGACAGGAGTCCAAAAAGGATATAAACCTTTTTCAGAGCGTAAACGCACTTTCGAGCGACGTTCTAAACCTCCTAGCAAGACCAAATAAAACCTTAATCCCGGAATTGGCACTGAAACTCTTATGTCTAAAGAATGACGTTTCCAAGTACAAGCGGCAAAACCCTTCTTTATCGCTTCTAATTGCTCCAGCGTGAAGGTACTTGTTACTTCCGGGCTAATCTCAGCGAAAAGTCGTTCAAAAGTAGGATCAGTGTGCTGGGGCTTTTTCATTATGTTTGTATACTAAGATACAGCCTTATTACGCTCGTCATCTCCTTTGTTCCGGACACTATAACGTTTTATTTTTTGTAAGTCCCTAATCAAGGAAGTCGAAATCAGCAAAAACTTGTTTTTTGCCTTTCATCTTTTGGCGGTATCTGCCCACTACTATGGACTATAGTCAGTTTTTCAGGAGTTTTGGGAATGACAGCAGCAGATCCCGTAAAGTTGATGAAGCAAGAAGTTGGCAAAGCCGCCGCCGCCCTAGTCAAGTCGGGTTCAATTGTGGGGTTGGGTACGGGGTCAACTACAGCATATACGATTCAGTATTTAGGCGATCGCCTCAAGTCTGGTGAACTCAAAGATATCATTGGTATACCCACCTCGTTTCAGTCAGAGGTGCTGGCGAAGCAATATGGGGTTCCTCTGGCTACCTTGGACGCTATTGACCATATCGATATTGCCATTGATGGAGCCGATGAAGTCGATCCGCAGAAGAATTTGATTAAAGGCGGTGGTGCAGCACATACCCGCGAAAAAGTTGTAGATTACCTAGCAGAACAGTTCATCGTCGTGGTGGATAGTGGCAAGTTAGTAGACCGGTTGGGTTCTACTTTCCCTGTGCCTGTAGAAGTGATTCCAATGGCAATTACTCCTGTTACCAATGCCATCAAAAAACTCGGTGGCAAACCAGAACTCCGCATGGGTGTAAAAAAAGCTGGGCCGGTGATCACTGACCAAGGCAATTTTGTCTTAGATGTCAGATTTGACTCTATTGAAGATCCAGCCAATCTAGAAAAGACACTGAATAACATTCCTGGCGTTTTGGAAAATGGTATTTTTGTTAACTGTGTTGATTTAGTTTTAATTGGTGAAGTCAAAGATGGTCAGCCATTAGTGCGCCAACTGTAAAAGTCATAGATTTTAGATTTTGCCGAAAGTCTGAACGTCGGAAACCTTCGCTCAGACTTTCCAAGACAGATTTAGAGATTGAAGTGAAGCGATCGCTCTAAATTTATATTTAATTCTGCAACGCCAAACTTTTATTTTTATACCCAGAGATATGAAGCGATCGCTCAAAAGAAAGATGAAATACCCGTAACCTCTATGTCAAAGTTATATAAGTTAAGAATTATGAACACTTTGCCGGGGAGAACTACAAATGGTAGCTACTTTAGATGATACGAAACGCAATGCTATTGCTGTGAAATTGGCAAGTATCAAAGCGCTTCAACAGTTGGTTATCGAAAATGAACAACTGCTTTTGAAAGAAGGACTGGATGCCGAAATCGGCGATCGCATTCGGGATTTCCTCAAAGATGACGAAAAAAATCTTGGGGTTCTAGAAACTGTAATTGGTCAGTATGGCATTCAGGCTGAACCCAAAAAAACCGTTACACAATTCATTGAAAAAGCTGGGGAATTGTTCAAAGGTTCTGAGTTGAGCCTGTATGAAAAAGTATCTCAGCATGAATTGCTGAAACATCGACTAGTAATGAGTGGCTTAATAGTTCACAAGGCTGCTCAAAAAGTTGGTGCTGACGTTTTACTAGCGATCGCACCTTTGAATACTATTAACTTTGAGAACCGCGCTCACCAAGAGCAACTCAAAGGCATTCTGGAGATTCTCGGTGTCCGTGAACTCACTGGACAAGATGCAGATCAAGGAATTTGGGCGCGTGTTCAAGATGCTATGGCTGCGGTAAGTGGTGTAGTAGGTAGTGCTGTTACCCAAGCTAGCGACAAAAAGGATCTAAATATCCAAGATGTTATCCGCCTCGATCACGGCAAGGTAAATACCCTGTTCACCGAACTGCTACAAAGCAACGATTCACAAAAGATCCAAGAATACTTTGGTCAAATTTACAAGGATTTAACAGCCCATTCTGAAGCTGAAGAGGAAGTAGTCTATCCAAAAGTACGTCCTTTCTACGGTCAAGCTAACACCCAAGAACTGTTTGATGAACAAGCTCAAATGAAGCAAGCGTTAGAAGAAATTAAGGCTATCAGCCCATCTTCACCCCAATTCAAAGAAAAAGTCAAACAGTTGATGGATGTTCTTGGCGACCATATTCGTCAAGAAGAAAACACAATGTTTGCTGCTATTCGCAACAACTTGACCACTGAGCAAACGGAGCAACTAGCTACTGAATTCAAAGCTGCTAAGACCCGGATTCAAGAAAAATTAGGTGTTGTCAGCGAATCTAAAATCTAGTTAATAGATGAAAGAAACGCGAAATTTTGCCTCATGATCTGATCCGGTTTGATTTCTGAAAAGATATGTAGGGGAGCCAGTCGTGTGGGCAGGTTTCCCGACTTGAGCGAACTGGCGTTGTGTTAGCAAGGAGAGTACGGCACCAAACCTTTGATAATGGTGCGTTACGAACTTCGTTCTAACACACCCTACTACAATACGCAATTTTGTTCAAAAATCAAATAGGAGTCCTATAGTTGCAATTCAAAATGTGATCTAGATAGAAGTTAGAGCAGAGACTTTCTCTAAAAGAGCAACTCCTAACATATAGTGTTGGGAGTGTTTGTTTTCTAGGGTAATTGCACACCTGAGTAAAAATAGAGAATATCTTTTCTAAAAATTTTGCCGCCAATATTTAAGGGTTTTAGACATTTCAAATGGCTGGCTTATTTACGCCGCGCCGCACTAGAGTTTCAGTTATCCTGAACTGGAATTTTAATAATAAATTCAGTCCCTTCTCCAGAAGCAGAGATGCATTGCAGTTCTCCTCCATGTTTTTCCACAACAATTTGATAGCTGATGGATAGTCCTAATCCGGTTCCTTTTCCAATGGGTTTAGTGGTGAAGAAGGGGTCAAACAATTGCTTTTTTAACTTCTCTGGAATTCCCGAACCATTATCGGCAATGCGAATAATTACTTGCTTGTCATCAGTGAATTCAGTACGAATGCGAATTTGTCCGACCCTGTGGGTGTCTATGTCTTTTCTCGTTTGTCTTTTATCCTTTACCAATGACAGATGACTAACGACTAATGACTCTTCTACGGCATCAATTGCATTCGCCAAAATATTCATAAATACCTGATTCAGTAACCCAGCGTAGCACTCCACTAAAGGAAGATCCCCGTATTCCTTAATCACGTTTATATTTTTACCGACTTGGTTAATCTTGAGACGACTTTGTAAAATTACCAAGGTACTATCAATACCTTCATGGATATTAACTGATTTTTTTTCGGATTCATCGAGGCGGGAAAAGTTTCGCAAGGAAAGAATGATTTCTTCGATTCGCTTGGTGCCAACCTGCATAGATGTGAGTAGACGGGGAAGATCGTCGCTTAAAAAATCCAGTTCAATTTGAGCGATCGCAGTTTTAATTTCCGCTTCTGGTTCAGGATAACATTCTTGATACAATCTAATGAGATTGAGTAAATTTTTACTATAGTCCATCGCGTGGACAAGGTTGCCAGCAATAAAGTTGATGGGGTTATTGATCTCGTGGGCAATACCAGCAACGAGTTGTCCTAATGCAGCCATTTTTTCGCTCTGAATTAATCGCGTATAATCATTTTGAAGATCACGAAAACCTGCTTTAGCAATTCTAGATTGTTCCTCTACCTGCTGTAGTTCAACAAGTGTTAAGAAATGAATTTGGGAGTGGGCTAAAAGTAATTGATAAAAATCGACGAGCTTATAGGTTCCAGAGGTAGTTTTAACTAAAATCGGCTCATAAGCAATTTCAGGTGGTCGTTCCAAAGTTGCTTGAGTGGCATTGACAATAGACATATCCTCAGAAAGTGGTAATATCTCCATATGGAAAAACTTGTACATAATTCTAATCGGTCTTTTAGAAAATAGTGGCAAACTATAAGGGTGGCTCATATACTCAAAGAATTTCCGCCGCGAAACTATCCCCGCATAATGTTGATTATTATTTAGGATAACTCCTGGCAGTAAAGGCTCTTGGTGAAAAAGCACAGCTAAATCATTGCCTGGAGACTCTATTTCAATCTGAACCTGCCAAAATGGTAATTCTTGCAAAGTTGACTCTAATCGCAAGTTTGACTCATTATTATTGGTCACGCTGCGCCCACGCAACATACTCTCAATCTTTGACTGCTGAGGCAATATTTCTGACAACATCACGAATCTCTGTCTCTATAATTTAAAATTTCATCAATCGTTACAAGCTTATATTTCCCAGATTGTTATCCAAAATTCACAAAGAAAATGTGGAAATATATAGTACTTCAGCAAATCCAAATATTTAATATTCTGCTAACTACTTAATAACCTAAGCTTTACCTATTTTTATAATAAAGATGATACGGAAATTATAGAGCGCTTCGGCAAATTCAACACTTTGATGAGTATATTATTCACAAACCTGACGCAAATACGATCTTTCCGACGTATTGAAGAAATTCTGAGCGATCGCTCTTCTGATGTAATATTAAATTCATACTATGCTACAAGATTATAGTTGTAGCATTTACGTGTTGACAAGAAATACCAAATATGAATAAGATCAAAAACCATATCTTTCGTAAGGGTTTAGCATGCTAAACCCTTACAGCATGGTGTATTTACGATGGTTAAACTTTAACTTTTTTCATTGATACTACCTTTCTCTTCAATATCCAACCAAAACCACAGGCAAAGAGAGTACCACCTAAAGTTGTAGGCTCAGGTACTGTCTTATAAGAAACTTTACCAGAGAAGATTTCAGTATTTGGAGAAGTACTGGAAAAAATTGTCAAATCCTCACCAACGATTTCGTAACTTATAAAGTTGGAAGGATCAGTTTTATCCTCAAATGTATATTCTAATCCTACAGAAGATGGCTCTCCGGTTAAGTATGTGCTTGAAAATACAATGGGAAAGTCTGGGTAGTTTAAATCATCTTGTTCGGTGTAAACAGTGGAGTCTCCATCGAATTGAAAATAGAGCGACTTAACTATCGCTTCTGGAACGCTGTCATTACTGAAAGTTGAGTCATCAAAGCTAAAAAAGCCCTTTCCTGTATTTATCGAACTATCAACAGTAAAAGCGTAATTAACAATTGCAGCAGATGCAGATTTTGCATCTACAGTAGCCAAACTCAGAGCAAGTCCAGCAGCAGCAAGCCCTAATTGTGAAATCAATTTCATTTCAATTTTCCTCACGATAAACTTCTGCAATTAATGCAGACTGCAAAGTTTAGAAATAAGCTGATTCTAACTTTCTGATCTCCTTGCTTATTTGCAAAGGTTTCCTCACAGGTTAGAACAGTGATTATTATTTATTACCCCTGTTCAAAGCAAGGAAATAAGTTGCCAAATACTTGGAGTTAAATTATTTTGAAGTCATGAGTTTAAGCAGAGTTTAATTGCAGGTAAAGAAAATGGCTGAGTTAATTTATCTAAAGTCCGATGATAAAATTTTCATTAACCTTTGCATAATCCAATCTTTACTTGTTGCCATAACATAATATGGTAAAAACTTATACTGTAATACTTTTTAAGGTTGTATTTATTTAGAAATGTGCAGCGAGTTTTGGGGACTAAAGCTCTAAAAAATAGCGATTTTACAGCACGACTTTTTCTGAGGGTATCAATCCTGATTTCGGTGGGATGAAAATTTACGAAACCATGCGTCAAGTTAATCCCGACTTTTTCATCCATTCTGGCGACAATATTTACGCTGATGGTGTCATTCAACCATAAGTAACGCTAGACGACGGCACTATTTGGAAAAACATTACTACACCAGAAAAATCCAAAGTAGCAGAAACGCTAACAGAATATCGTGGTAATTATCCCACTTTCAGCACCTCAATTCTTTTTTATTTAAAACCGCGTTTGATACTCCACTACTGCACGACTGTCATCGGTTAAATTAGTGGAAGCACGCACACGAAATTCGTCGTTTATCCGGTAATTAACACCCCATTGGAAGGGGTCATTTGTTGTTAATATTTTGATACTAGAAACAGATATTTTAGAAGAAATATCAACCCCAGCCTCTGCTGCTAATTCCAAAGTTGAATTGCTTCTTCCCGCTTCGGGATTCTCAGAAATAACTGTAGGAAATATTCGCAATTCACTTAAACCAAAGGTACTCCCAATCAGGTTAAAAGCTGACTGAAAATTGTTTAATACAGCTGAACCTGCGATATTAATCAGACCCAAAGTACTGTCGCCACGTCCTTGAGTGTCTACAAACCCACCTCCTAAAAGAGCAACAATTTCGGTTTGACTACGTGACGGACTGCTTGTTAATTCTAGATTTTCATTTAGTTTGCTGGCGAGACCGTTGATAGTAGCTTCGACTCGCACACTCTCTAAGGCTGATAAACCTGTGGTATTTATCCGGCTGAAGTCATTACTTTGGGTTACGTCTACTACCTTGGCAAACAGCCGAATATCTAAGTCGGGGTCACGGGGTTGAGATGGACTAAAAGTTGCGGTGTGTGTATAGCCACGAGCAAGGTTAAATTGGGTAGTAAATAAATTAACCCCACCTTTTTCTAACCGAATAGTGCCATCGGGTACGGGCTGATTGATTGAGCCGTTAACTATAAGATTACCAGTTGCGCGGAAACTGAGAATAGGGGGACGGGTAATTTGGACGTTTTTGCCTAGTTCCAAATCTAGATTATTAAATCTGGCACTTGTATTTCCCACTCCATTGCCAATTTCAGATTTGCTCTGCTTATTGACTTTTGTCGGTAATACACCAACACTACTATTTGCAGATGTAGTGGCATCGGTAGATTCTGCCAGCAATACTTGACCATCAAATAAATTTACTTTACCGCCAATTATGGGGCTAAGAGCAGAACCAGTAATCTGCAAATTGCCGCTAGCGCCTCCCTGGTAAAGTCCCTTGAGATTCAACGCTAGCTGATCAAGGTTAACGGTCAGGGGATTGTTGATAGTTGCGTTCTCATTGTTGAAAATGGGAATTTCTCCAGCAGCTTCTACCTTCCCCCGGCTAAATTTACCCTGAAGATTTTCTACTAATATACGATCAAAATTAAATAGTACTTTACCTGTGACATCTCTAAGCTTACCTGGCAAAGCCTGGGCTGAAAAAGTGGCATTATTGATAGTGGCAATTCCTTCTACCTCAGGTTGTTGCAGTGTTCCGCGTACCTTGAGGTCTACTTGTCCTTCCCCTTGCTCAAATACTACTTGGTTAGTTAATGCGTTTAACAGTCCCAATCCCTCATTTTCCAACTTCATATCCAAACTGATTTGCTCACTGTCTGACGCGACAGAAGCAAAAGGCAATTTATAAGGTATGCTGCCAGTAATATCAACAGGTTTTGGCCCGGCAATTGCTACAGTACTACCAAAATTTAAGCGTCCGTTGGCATAGCTGAAACTTGCTGTGGCTGACTCTATAGCCTTCTGATTCAATGATCCTTCCTTGATTTCCAATTCGCCTCTAGCTTGGGGATTAGCAATACTTCCTGCTAAAGCTGCTATAGCGTTAAGATTACCTGTGATTCCAATTGGCAGTTTGACAAAATTATTCAGTACTTGTACCGGAAAATTATTCACCCGCAGCTGACCAGATTGTTCATCACCGCCAATGTTACCTGTGAAGCCAATCAGCCTGTTTTTAGACTCGATTCGTAAAGGTCGCAAACTTAAAACACCGTTCTCAAAGTTACCTTCGGCAATCAATTTCTCGGCAGTGTAAAAACGACTTCTTTCTTCCTTTTTACCCCAGGCAAGGTTTTTTCCATTCAAATTAAATTCCACTGACAATCCATTGGCTGTAGCTGTATTTACAGCCACTTCCCCGTTGAAAGTCCCCTTTAAGTCTGCCAAATCCGGTATTGGAGTGGAATCAAGTCGCTGTTGTTCCTGTTCTGCTACCAAGGTTTCAATTTCAGAAAACCGTTGGATTTGGTTTAATAACGGTTGATTTAGCGAACCTTGAGGGTTAGTGGTTAGATCGGCTGCTGTGCCGTAAATTTCTGGTGAACCACCTGGCAAATTTTGTAAATCAAATATCTGCGTTACAGCTAGAACATCTTGGATCTCTCCCTGGTTAACGTTCAGTTTACCTTGTAGTTGAGGGACTTTAGGGGTTTGATCAAAAGTACCAACAAGGGCGTAGCTACTTTTGCCTTTGACAAATTCACTACTGACAAGTGTGGCTTTACCGTTACCGTAGCGGAATTGAGCAGCTAAACGATCGCCTTTAACTCGGCCAATTTGCGGTTCGGCGATCGCTAAATTCCCTGTTGCTGCCAATGTCTGCTGATTAAAGAGCAAATCCCCCGTTAACAACCCAGCGATCTTACCAGTTCCCAATCGAGTAATCGGTGGCGGAGTCAAATTCAATATTTGCAAGGGGAAATTTGCGACTTTGAGCGTCCAATCATTTCCTTGAGCATTACCTGTGGCTAATGCTTGCTGCCATTTTACTAAGAAGGATTTAGGACGATTATTGGTATCTAAATTGAAGTTCAGGCGATCATTATTTCCCCTCAAGTTCAAATTTAAACCGCGTCCCTGTGCTGAATCGATATTTCCAGTTAACAACGGCTCAAAAGCAATATCTTGAACAACAAAATCTCGTAAGTTGATTTGCCCTACTACATTTGGCAAAGGCAACTTACCAGTGATTTGACCATTAAAATCTAATCTCCCCGCCACAGCAACCTGATTAGGAAGATTGATCGGTAACTGTTTTAGGTTGTAATTCTGGGCTTGGACGTTGAGATTTAGAGCAGTAATTTCTGGTATCCCTGCCTTTTTTGCATTGGCTAATATATTACCAGTAACATTTAAACCGGGAGCAGTTGCTCGCTCAATGGTCAGCCTTTCACCACTCCAAGCGATCGCAGCTGTCAAAGGTTGCTCAAAACCTGGGATACCTTGAGATAACTGCACCTGTCCAGCAGCACGCACATCAGCTAACTTGGATGATCCTAGACTGCCAGCTAATTGCAACTGACCGCCAAATTGACCACGCAATTGCCGATTTAACCGATTTAATTCCACACCGTTAGCATTAACTACAGCTTGATAGCGACCATTGGCTACTTGAATATTAGAGGCTGCGATCGCCCCACCGAGAACATCCAGCCGTCCTTGACCACTGGCTTGGATAGTTTGCGGTTGGAAGGACTCAACAGAACCCGCCACGTTGAACTGACCATTTAACGCCCCTTGGAACTGCTTTGGTACTGTTACCAACTGCTGCAACGGGACATTATTTGCTTGAACTTGCATTTGATATAGACCATTAGCCACTTGAATATTAGAAGCTGCGTAGGCGGAGCCCGTCGTAGACATCGTTCCACCTGCGACATTTATTAGTGCCTGACCACTAGCTTGAATAGTTTGCGGTTTAAAAGACTCAACAGAACCCGCTACGTTGAACTGACCATTTAACGTTCCTTGGAACTGCTTTGGTACTGTTGCCAACTGCTGTACAGACACATTCTTAGCCTGAACTTGCGCCTGATATAGACCATTAGCCACTTGAATATTAGAGGCGGCGTAGGCGGAGCCCGTCGTAGACATCGCACCCCCGCCAATAGCCAGGCGACCCTCACCACTGCCACTGAGGGTTTTGAGACTGAAATTATCTCTGTTGCCTGTTATTTGGAATGTACCCGCCAAAGGATTATTGAAAACTGGGAGAGACTGTTTCAATATCCGCCCCAACCGCACATTATTAGCTACAAGTTGAGCAGAAAAGCTTTGGTCTTGCAGTTGGATATTAGACACTGCAACTGTACCGCCACCAATTTGAACTCCTGCACCATCACTGCGAATCGTGGCAATTTCAAATGGTGCTGTGCTTCCTGAGAGGATCAGACGACCATTAAACTGTACCCCAGCCAAAGAGACATTTTCTAGTTGACTTTTATCTACAAAGGGTTCTAATTTTACCTCAGAGGCAACAGTTACAGCTTGCCAACGTTCATTGGCATAACTGCCAGTTGCCCGTACCGTACCACCACTGACATTCAGAGCCACATTACGGAAAGAAACAGTGCGATCGCTAGCGATGGCAACTTCACCAGTTCCGGGGTAAGTTCCGTTAGGAGCTTGAAACTGTACTACAGTTTGGACATCGGTAGCAACGCCAGTTAGTTGGGCTGTACCTGAGACATTGCCGATTTGGAAATTGGGTGTTGTTTCGTAAACTTTGGCGATCGCATCCCCTGGAACATTCTTGCCAGCAAAATTTAAATCTAGTCGGGGGATGAGACTGAGTTCAATTGTGCCAGCGCCCGTGATTTCACCACCAGCTTTGGCTTTACCTTGAATATCTTTCAGGGTAAGTAAAGAAGAAGAAGAATTAGTAGTAAGCTCAAACTTACCACTGATGCTGTTAAAATCAACTTTATCAATCCGGGCAGTTTGGAGCGTGGTAACTGTGCCTGAGAGAATTGGCTGGGTATTTGATCCAGTAAGCTGCAAATCTGCTCGTACTTGTCCAGCAATCGGTACAGGTAGTTTTACCTTGAGAGTCTCTTGGGCATTAACCAAACTCACCGAATTTACCCGCCCCGCCAACTTAAAGCCAGCTAGAGTATCAATGATTCCCGTAACCATTACAGGAATTTTGCCGTAGTTGGTAGTAACATTATTTGACTGCAATTCCGTTCCCTGGAAACGGAGGTTTCCTTGAGTATTGCTTAACAGTTGCGGGACTTTCGGAATTTGAACTGTTACGCCTTGCACAGTAGCGTTGCCAAACAATAAAGTCTGCTGTTTTGGTATCAGCCGAATTAATAAATCGCCATTGGCTCGACCTGCTTGTAAGTTCACCGGTAACTTGATCAACCGAGAAATATCCTCAGCTAGCAAATTTTGCGATCGCACCTGGAAGTTACCTGCTAGAACCTTAGCAAGTGTCTCTCCCTGGATAGAAATATTGCCACCACTGTCTGCTTGACCCCCGATATCAAACCTAATCAACTGGTCTTTTGCTAGGGGTTGGGCAGTTCCATTCAGTTGAGAAAATGTTATGGGGGATGAAGAGGATGTTACTTGCCCGGCTCTCTTGAGCGGCATTAACGCCAGTTTGGTATTGCGAAACCGCAGTTTATCCAAACGGGTTTTAATGACTCCGCCTTTGCCTGATGACGCTATTTTAGTGGAAACCCAGCGCACTTCGTCATCCTGTTCAATGTAAATATCCGGGTTGACTAAGGTGACATCTAGCTCTAACCTGCGATTAAAGATGAGTTCTAACAGGTTAAAACTCACCTCCACAGTTTCGACTGCAACCCGATCTGAATCTGTGAGTGTGGCTGGGATAGCTGAAGCCCCAAACTGCACTCCCGTTAACGAAAATTGTCTGACTCTTCCGAGTTGTACTGGACGGTTGAGTGTAGTGGTGAGACTTTGTTGTGCCAATGGTGTTAACTCTGTTTGGACAAAAGTCCACAACCGCCAAATGCCGACGATAACTCCTAACAGTAAAAGTCCCCCCAAGGCAATGCTACCCCGACTCAATACCAGCAACCACGGACGCTTGCTGATCGGGTAAGGGGAGTGGTGATCTTGATTGGGAGATTTAGTCATTTGCTTTCACTGTATTAATCGCTGGATGTCGCTGGCAGACATAAGCATTAACTGGCACATTAATTCAGTATGCCATTTCCAGGATACGCCAATTAAACTAATATCTCATTGGTTGAGTTATGGTATTTGCTTCGAGCGATCGCTTGTCAGTCGAATTATATGGCTTAGGCGACAACAATTCAGACGAGCCAGAGTGAAAGAAAAAGCCCCTGGTGTTGACCAGGGGTATCCATCTTTATTCCTCATATTAGAATCGCATCTGTGAAGCTATGGAAAATCCGTAGTAATGCAGTAACCACATAATATTGATGATGATTTTGCAATCGGATCGCTTTTAGCTTTTGCTATTTGCACTAGGTATTTTTAGGTAACTGCACGGTGAATAGACTACCTTTACCTATTTCAGAGGCGACCTGGATAGTTCCTGCGTGCGCTTCGACAATCCGGTGGGATAGATGTAGTCCTAAGCCACTACCGGAGCGTTTATTTCTACCTTGGCGAAAGCGCTCAAAAATTGTTGCCTGATCTTCTGGCGCAATCCCATATCCTGTATCTTGTACCTCAATTGTTACCGAATCTTGATTCCCTGGATTAGGTGATGTTTCAAAAATGCGGATTGTTATGCCTCCTGTATCTGTAAATTTGATCGCATTTGCGATCAAATTGTTCAACACCCGCCGTAGTTCCAAGCGATCGCCCATAACAATCCCAGGGTTTTTACTCAGTGGGTCTAATTCACTGGTGTCTATTTTCAGAGTTAATCCTCTTTCACTTGTTAGAGGACTTAGTTCACTGACTACTTCTTGGGATATCTCACGTAAATCGCATACTTCCCAATTCAACGTTTTTTTACCTGCCTCGAAGCGATAAACTTCTAACAGAGTATTCACCATTTCCATCAAATTTTGGTTACTGCGAATCATGACTGCGATCGCCTGTTTCATTTCCGGCGGAATTTTGCAGAATGTTTCCATCTCGAACAAATTCAACATCCGGTCGGCGGCTACTAGGGGAGTTCGCAAATCATGAGTCAAACGGGAAACAAAGTCTTCCCGTTGGCGGGCCATTTTTTGTTGTTCGTCCAAACTGTGTTTGAGACGCAAGAGCGATCGCACTCTTGCCAAAAGTTCATCAGTATCAAATGGTTTACGAATAAAATCGTCAGCACCAGCATCCAAACCTTCGACAACGCTGGATTGGTGAAAGGCAGTAATCAGTAAAATTGGAATATAGCTGATAGCAGGGTTCTTCCGAATCCGACGCGTGACTTCATAACCATCCATCCCCGGCATCATCACATCTAATAAAATCAAATCGGGTGGAGATTGTTCAATTTGTTGCAAAGCCTTGATTCCATCTGAAGCCAAATCAATTTCATACCCCTCACTATCTAAAATTGCTTCAACCAAAATGAGATTATCTTGAGTATCATCAACTGCGAGGATACGATAAATTTTATTATTTTCAACTACAGACATGATTTATCAACTTTTATCAATTTGTTGGAAGTAATTTATAGTTTAAATTTAGGATATCCTATCTGTGCTTTACTAAATTGAGAACATGAATGATGCCGATTTTTGGCAGAACGAAAAACCCCGTTGCTATCTAACTGGGAAGCTGGAGCATCGGCGGCTACGGTCGTTAGTTTTACTTGACGCGGCAATTCAATTCTAAACATTGAACCGATCCCCAATTTGCTCTCAAGAAAAATTTTACCACCCATGATTTGCACCAGCGAATCTATAATTGCTAAACCCAAACCTGTACCTGGATATTTGCGAGTGATACTTTGATCGACTTGGCGAAATACTTCAAAAATATGTTTGAAATCTTTCGGCGCTATGCCAATACCTGTATCCCAAACAATAATTGCGACTCGATTTGCAGGTAGTTCTTTAACTTCAACCAAAATCTCGCCAGAGTCGGTGAATTTAATGGCGTTGGAAATTAGGTTAATTAAAATCTGTTTGACACGAACTGGATCATTAAAAACCAAAGTATTTTGCAAGTCCGTTTGCACTAACAATGATAGACTTTTAGCATCAGCTAGGGAACGCATTTCACCGATGACGAGATTTATTACCTTTGATACATCAAATATTTCCCCCTTTAAGTCTAATTGTCCTACCTCTAGCTTGGAAAAGTCGAGAATTTCATTCAGCAGAATCAGTAAATGCTTCCCATTATTCAAGATGCGCTCAACCATATCTGCTTGCACATGCGTTAATTTACCGCACTTAGGACGCAACAGTATTTGCGAAAAACCAATAATCGCATTCATTGGCGTTCTGAATTCGTGGGTCATGGTTGCCAAAAAATGCGATTTAACCTGTGATGCCTCCAATAGCTTCAAGTTTTGCGTTTGAATCTGTTGCTGTTGTCTCTCTAATTCTTGATTCTTACTAATGAGTTGTTCATAACTTTCTCTGATCTGCTGGTTTGCCAAAGCTGCCTGCATTTCAGCACGATAAATCCGAATCGCATTCCGCAAAACCTGTGCTAATGTTTCTGGGGATATCCTAGACTTAGAAAGATAATCTGTAGCACCAGCTTCGATCAATTGGATAGCTAGTTGTTCATCTTCTTGATTAGTTAGGACTACTAAAGGAACTTTAATTTCCGAAGAATGTAGCTGTTGAATCAAGGTTAGTGCATCCTGGTCTAGTAAGCGATAGTCCAGGAAAACACAATCATAGGAACTATTGTTTAAGGCAGAAAACAGATCATTGCTATCACCTACTTGAGACAGTTCCATTTGAACACCTGCTTTAGTTAGGGCATAACGGATTGCCATTCGGTCTATTTCGTCAGCGCCTACAACCAAAATTTTTAGCGTCTCTTCCATCGGTTTTTATTTTCGCCGCCAAACATAGGTTGATGTGTAACATTTCTCTTTTCAGATTATCCAACTAAAGAATATAATATTTTCGGATATCTAAAATCTGTAACTTGGTTTACTAAGACGTTTTGCATAGTATCCAATACTTACTGAACACTACATCATCTGATTTGAAGACAGCAGACAGAGCCAATATAATTAAAAAATAAAAAACTCTATTAAGCTTAAATCAATTGTAAATGAGTGAGTAAGCGACCGTCGTCAGCCATTGGTGATAGTTGGAGACCATTACTGTGTCCCATAAGCTTGAGCAGTTTTACCCATCAAATTGCTTAAACCAGGTAAATAAGAAACTACTGTCTGCACTTATTTGGGAATCTGAAGCAATCTTACCTCCTTTTCATGGTGGCCAGACCTGTGTTGATGTTTCTCTGGCGATCGCTATAGCGGTTCCCATTCAGATGCGGTACAACGTTATATCCCAAGGTGTAGGGGCACGGCATGCCGTGCCCCTACGGGTGTACCTCACGTAAACGAGAACTGCTATAGCTTCTATAAAAAATAACTGAAGATGGCAATTCAAAACCAAATTGCTAGCCCTTGCTGACAATTTGGCATTCTTTTCAATACTTCATCCTTTTTGTGTAACAATCCATATATCTCCAGCTAGATTTGTACTCTATCTAAATGTCCATAAATAAGATATTTATTATTTCTATCGGTGGATGCAGACGGGTTAAGATATCATCTATCTTTGGTATGGCAAAATAAGAGGTAGCGCTTACAAAAGGTAATACTTTGAAAGAAGCAAACAGCGTCAGGACGAGTGTAGCGATGAATGAAATTACCATTGTTTTAATTGAAGATCACGACTTAACGCGAATGGGGCTACGAGCAGCATTACAGTCTAACAGTGGATTGAAAGTAATTGGCGAAGCAGCAAATGCTACTCAAGGACTAAAACTTTTAGAAACGGCAAAGCCAGACGTAGCTGTTATAGATATTGGCTTGCCCGACATGGATGGGATTGAACTTACCCGTAAATTCAAACGTTATCAAGCTGAAACTGGGCAATTGACAACAAAGATTCTGATTTTGACAATGGATCACACAGAAGATGCCGTACTTGCAGCTTTTGCGGCGGGTGCTGATTCTTATTACATGAAAGAAACGAGTATCAGTAAATTAACGGAAGCGATACAAGCAACTCACGGCGGTAACTCTTGGATTGATCCGGCAATTGCCAATGTCGTATTGCGGAAGATGCGGCAAGGTATTCCCGGAGAGAGCCAAAGCTCTGACAAGCCGAAGACTGTAAAAATTGAAGCTCTGGCGACAGAATACGAGCAAGTTTTGGAAACATACCCTCTGACTCAACGGGAACTAGAAATCCTAGAGTTGATTGTGGCTGGGTGTAGCAATGGCCAAATTGCCGAGAAGCTCTACATTACAGTTGGGACTGTGAAGACCCATGTTCGTAATATTCTAAATAAACTGTGTGCCGATGACCGTACTCAAGCTGCTGTGAGGGCTTTACGTGCTGGGTTGGTGGCTTGAGGGAGTAGGGAGTGGGGAGTGGGGAGTGGGGAGTGGGGAGTGGTGAATCTCACTTCTTTACTTGGAACTGTTTTGCATAATGCCCTTTCAACCTAATCTTTCTTGTAAACATTCCGCAATGCGTAATGCTGCTCCCGGTTTACCCATGCGTCGCAGACCATTTTCGGCAATAATTTGCAAAATATCAGGATCTTTAAATAGGGACTGGACAATTTTGGCAACTTCTGCTGGCTGCTCGACTAAATACAAAGATGAGCCTAGAAGACGACTTTGAGCCTCAGCAAAGGCAGGGTTATATTGAGGCCCATTACCGGGAATAGCGATCGCAGGTTTCCCTAAACCGATAAACTGTTCTGTGGCTGTACCTGCCATTGCGATCGCTAAATCTCCCAAATGCAAGCAATCATTATAGGCTTCTTGGGTTAGCAGGAGATACGCATTTCTTTGTTTAAATGTCAAGATATTTGGGTCGGCAATTTGAATAGGAGATGCTGATTCAGTTCGCCAGCCTTGGGATTGTACACTTTGAGATAAAATATTACAGTCTAACCCAGGAGCGATCGCACCTAAAAATATAACTGTTTTAGAAGTATAAAACACCGAATCTCGTTCCTGGAAACTAGCCATCAACGCAGATACGGCAATCATAATTGTTTCCCAATTGGTGTATGCCTCTGGCGGACGCGAACCAGGCAGAAGAGTCACCATTAATGGTCGAACTGTTTCTTGTTGTAGAGCATCCTGACTATAAAATTGTTGGCGTGAAAAGGTCGGTTCTAGACCATCCATCATGGGATTACCCAAACTTAAAGCTGGAATTGGCCATTGTTTTAATGTTTCCGTCGTCAGCGCATCTCTAGGAAACACCGCTTTACAACGGCGACGACTCATTAACCAACGTTCCCAAGGATGATAAACTGAACCGGAAAAGTTTTCCCAACGCGCACCTTGAGATTTGCGTGATAATAATCCAGCTTCATCCCGTACATAATATTCAGATTTCGCCGTACCCACAAAAGCATAATTAGCGCCACTGAAAGTTGCAAACAACAGGGGGACAATATCTCCCACAGCTAAAATTGCTCGCTTGTTACCTAATTTTTTTTGAGAACTCACCCAACGGCGCACAGCTTTAATCTGGCTGAGGGTAAGTTGCAATAAACCACCGCGGACATCGCGCACTAATTGCCGTCCATCCATATAAATAAAGCCGCCAGAAGGCATAGTGCGGACTGAACCGATGAGGGGGATATCCAATTGTTCGTAAGCACGTCCTTCACCCACCAGAGGTAAAGCAAATATCTCTGGTGGGTTTGATTGTCGTTGGAGTTCTTGCAAAATACGAACTGCAATTACATCTTCCCCATGACCATTACTTAATACAAGTAACCGCAAGGGAGAAGTTGCAGCTTGGGAGTTAGAAGCTAGGGATAACCGAGATACATTACTCATAAGAAACAAAATATCAAAATTAACTGCCTATTGCTTCCCCCAGAAACCCAAAATTCCCGAAGCCGTTAGGTATATTTAATTTTGCATGACTACTTCTCTGAGGTTTGAGTAGCTTACAGCAGTTCCCATTCAGATGCGGTACAACGTTATATCCCAAGGTGTAGGGGCACGGCATGCCGTGTCCCTACGAGTGTACCTCACGTAAACGAGAACTGCTATAAGCGAAGTGCTAATGGCAGTTATTGGTACATTTGCGTCGCTTTCAGCATATGGTAAGTAATTATTAACTGAGTGAGAGCCAGGGGATAACTTTGGATTGTTTCCCCAGTTGTACCAGCAATTTTACCGAGTTCTGGGTTACTTTCGCGATCGCAAATATTTCGTAAATGAGGCATATCGGAGCAGATAATATGCTCTAATTTATTCACCTGTTCTAAGGTGGCATGACCATCAATTTCTAAAACATCTACCGGTTTACCCATGTCTCTGTCTAGTCCGAGGCGGATGGCTGAGTCAGAATTACCATAGCTGGAGTTGACAATTTGGGTAAAATCTGGATGGGGAATTGTCGGACGCAGGATCAGTCGGACATTCAGGTGTCCATTAGTTTCATCTTCTTGGTCAGTGGGTGGATAGAAACTAATGACAATATCAGACCATTGCCGTTGCGGACGGATAAACTGTGCTGAGTCTGATTCGCGCTTTTCTAGTTCCGCCAACACTTGTTCAGCACTGTAGCCTCGCTTTTGGGTATCTCGCTTGACTTTCCAATTAGCGCGCAATGTTTCCGGGGGTGCAAGGTAAACTTTAACGTCGTAGGATTCGCGGGCAGCACGAGTAGAATAACCGAGTAATCCCTCAATAATTACGAACTTATTGGGCTTGATATAGTCCGGTGCCTCGAATGTGCCTGTTTTATGGCTGTAGACTGGTTTGAGAATTGGTTGTCCTGTGCGTAGCAGCGAGAGGTGTTGCTGCATAATATCTAAGTAGTTGCAGTCGGGATGGAGGGCAGTGATGCCCATTTCTGCACGTTGTTGGCGATCGTAACGGTGGTAATCATCTGTACAAATGATTGTGACATTTTCTGGGCCGAGTACCTGAGCAATCCCCCGCGTTAGTGTTGTTTTACCAGCAGCGCTGTCGCCGACAATGCCAAGAATTATTGGACGGCTCATCATACCTCCCAGAATAAAAGTAAGTTTATTAATAGAATTTCCCGACAATAGTTTTAATTCTAGAAGGGTTTAGGCAAGTAATTCCAGCAAAGACTTGGTATGCAATATCTCTACACATAAAATGTTTGGGCAATCGTTTGTTGTACAATAATTACAATCCACATCACTTTATAAAGTCGTCTGGATGCAAGATTGTGTAGCCGACTTGCCGCAAGAATTGGGCGATTTGATAGCTGGTGCGTTGGCGTTTATCAGAGTGACCCACAACAGCGATAACTTTGGCTTGGGTTAACACCTGACACAAGGCGTTATCATCTAGTTTAAGGTTTAGCATTATCTAAATATCCTGAGCGATCGCTTTGCTTATAGCAGTTCCCATTCAGATGCAGTACAACGTTATATCCCAAGGTGTAGGGGCACGGCATGCCGTGCCCCTACGGGTGTACCTCACGTAAACGAGAACTGCTATATGATTAAAATTTACGCAAGACTAGACGCTGTAGGGGCAATTCATCAATTGCCCCTACCTAAAAATCATGGTTTCAGCTATTGTTTGCGTAAATCCTGATCATATTGAGTTGCATTTAAAGATAATTTTGACACGCTAAAAAATCCTTAGGAATGTGGATTAAATAAAGTGCAAAAGTAGGGTGTGTTAGCGGAGCGTAACGCACCATTCCAAGTTAAATAAGAATTGCACGTTATTAAATTTGCGTTCCTTGGCGAGCATCAAAGGTGCATCGACAAACATCAAAGGTGCATCGACAAGCATCAAAGGTTCATCTTCTAATTCCCAGTCCCAAGCTCATGACAACTCAAACACTAGGACTCGAACAAAACCTCTATGACTATTTACTGTCAATCTCTCTACGGGAAGCGGAAATTTTAACCCAACTGAGACAGGAAACAGCCCAGTATCCAATAGGAAGAATGCAGATTGCTCCCGAACAGGGGCAGTTTCTGGCGTTATTAGTGCAGTTGCTAGGAGCTAAGAAAACTTTAGAAGTTGGGGTATTTACAGGTTATAGTTCCTTGGTGGTGGCATTGGCGTTACCTAGTGATGGGAAGGTAGTAGCCTGTGATATTAGTGAAGAGTTTACCACGATCGCTCGGCGTTATTGGCAGCAAGCCGGAGTGGCGGATAAAATTCAACTGCACATTGCCCCAGCCTTGGAGACTCTAGATTGGCTACTAGCAACAGGAGAAGCGGAAACTTTTGATTTTGCCTTCATCGATGCAGACAAGAGCAACTATGATGGCTATTATGAGCGATCGCTGCAACTAGTGCGTCCGGGAGGATTGATTGCCATCGATAACGTCCTCTGGTCGGGCAGAGTTGCCGACCCCCAAGTGCAAGATAATCGAACTAAAAGAATTCGTGCCTTTAATCAAAAGCTACATCAAGACCAGCGAGTTACTCTTAGTTTAGTAGCGATCGCAGATGGCTTAACTCTGGCATTGAAAAAGTGATGTCTTTGAATCCCCATCTAAATCTTCCCACTCCGTAATATCTAACAGATATTAATTTTTAGCTGTTTTAACAGTGGTTCCCATTCAAATGCGGTACAACGTTATATCCCAAGGTGTAGGGGCACGGCATGCCGTGCCCCTACGGGTGTACCTCACGTAAACGAGAACTGCTATAAGGTGCAAAGGAACTAAAAGAAACTTTGTGTCTCTCAGTGACTTAAGACGAGATTTAAAATAAAACCCTTATTATTTCGTTACAATTGGCGTATGGGTTAGGCATTTAAGAGTTATCAGCCATGAATTTGATTTCTGATCCACCGATTCCTGTGAAAATTCAAAAGATGAAGGAACGTGTGCGGTGGATGCATACGAGTTTTAGGCAACGGGGAATTGACCAAACCAGCATCATTTTAGACGATCACAGAGAAGATAGTCCAGAATTTTCATTTATGGTTATCGGTGATTCCGGCACCGAAGCTCATTCCCCACACCACCCCCAACGCAAAGTTGCCGAGATGATGCTGACTCACCGCAACGATTGCAGTTTTGTGTTGCACACAGGCGATGTAATTTATGTTGTGGGTTCCCAAGAGTATTACTCAACAAACTTTATTGAGCCTTACCGCGAATTCCTTGTCGGTGGCGACAACCCCAAAGGTATTTCCTATGACCGAATGGTGTTTAATCTGCCGTTTCTGCCAGTACTTGGTAATCACGATTACTATGACGTGCCGTTGATGTACCGTTTATTTACTGGAGCAACATCGTCATTGCGTCGCCTGTTGGGTCACAAAGATATGGAGATTGGCTGGCATGGATCGTATCAAGGTAATACCTATGCGCGAGCATTTATGGATTATACCCAGGCGATCGCTTCTCCCCAAGAGTTAGAACGTCATTTAGATCAACACTATACTGCTAAAACCAACACAGGACGCTGCTTGCGTTACGAACCTGGACAGTTTACCCGTTTACCCAATCGCTATTACACTTTTCGTTATGGCGGCATTGACTTTTTTGCTTTAGATTCCAATACCTTTAATGCGCCGTCCCCTTTACCTACAACTCAAGAAGGGGAAATTTACCGCCGTCAATTGCTGCATCGTCGTCAGGAAATAGATCGACAAGAATTGCAGATTTTGAAAATATGCGATTATCTCAACCGAGATAACCCCACTGAAGCCGAACAACTTGATGAACTTAGTGCCAAATTAGATCAAATCAATGAGATAAAAATCGACATAGAGAAACAACTCGCATCTCACAAAACGTCTGCGATCGACTTTGAACAACTCGACTGGTTACGAAGTAGGCTCATCGAGTCTTGGAATACTTCTGAGGTGCGCGGACGTGTACTCTTTTTCCACCATCCGCCCTACGTTACAGAGGCAACTAAGTGGCATCAAGCACAAACCTTAGCGGTTCGCCACCGCTTGCGCTGGGTGTTTGAACAAGTGGCACAAACTCTTGGTTCTCTAATCAAAGAGCGTCCCATAGTCGATTTAATTTTAAATGGTCACGCGCACTGCTTAGAGTATCTCCGCACAGCTGATACCGGATTTGCTGACTCTCACATCAACTGCATTATCTCTGGTGGTAGTGGTCATCGTCCCCGCTATCAACGACAAGGGGGGACTGAATTGATGGAGACTTTTACGGAAATAAAAGGTAAAGCCACTCGTAAAGTTGCAGATTCGTTACTTTTTGTAGGTCGCCATGACTACAAATCCCAGAACCACCTGCCTTACTCATCTGTGCGGATTGATGTGCTAGATGGTTCTCCACCCAAGTTTATTGTCAGACCTTTGGTAGCAGAGCGGATTGGGGAAGAGTGGTATAACCGTGAACTTGAACCATTTGCAATTTAGACAGCTAAATTAAATAATAATATGTTTCAGTCTTAGGGACGCTAGGCACAGATGCTCCCTTGCAAGACTGGGATGTTGCCGCTTTTAGCGGTGTTGCTTGCTGCTAGACATTGCTCAAAAAGCTGCAACAGGAAGCTTATTGTATTAAGTAGTGAGAATAACTGTTAAATATTGATGCAAAATCGGATATTTTATTGAATTTGTTTCGGAAATATTCAGATTATGTTTTCAATCATTAATAAATTTCAGGAGCAAATCAGGTGTTTACTTCAACCTTACTCGCTGCTGCAACTGCACCCCTGCAATGGAGTCCGGCAGTTGGGGTGATTATAATTCTCGCCAATATTCTTGCCATTGCCTTTGGCAAATTCACCATCAAGTATCCCAGCACGCAACCAGGACTGCCTTCTGCTAACCTGTTTGGCGGTTTTGGTTTACCTGCCCTATTAGCAACTACTGCCTTTGGTCATATCTTAGGAGTGGGCGCTGTCTTAGGGCTGCATAACCTGGGAAGAATTTAGGTTTTTACCTAAATTAGCTTTGATTTGATAATTCTTTTGTCTCCAGCTTGAGCCAGAGAGTTAGTTCTTTGGCTCTTTTCTATGCCAATTGTCCTGAGATATCAGACTCCTACAATAATTTAACTGGTTCTCTCCCATATTTCTTTGTGAAAATCGTTAGGCTCAGATCCCCGACTTCTCCAAGAAGTCGGGGATCTTGTTGTTCACGAATGATTTAGGATTGCTATATGTGAATCTAACTCTTAACAAATGTCCACTCTAGTACCTTAATAGGAGCTTCTTGTAGTGCTTGAGCTAGTTGGGTGCTACTCTCAAATTTCACCTTAGAGATGTCACAGGCTTCGACGTTGACCGTGAATTGCTCGTCTTGGAAAGGCCAGGGTTTGACAACAACCAAGTTATCACTGCGCTGCATGATGTCATAGCGCTGACCTTCAGGGCCTTTGCTAATTTCTAAAAACCGCTCATCGTCAGGTAGTTCCTGCTGACAGAGGATCAGAGAAAGGCGATCGCACCATTGCATAAATGCATAGGCTGCATCAATTTCTTCCTTTTCAATCTCCAGTTCCTTGCCCCAAACTTGCTGGTTTTGAAGTTGCTCATCTAAAAATTTATCTAGTTCTGAACTCTGACCCCGGCTTGGTTCATTTAAACGACTGATGTGCTTGGAAATTAATAAAGCTACCCAGCGTCCCCGGTAGCGGGCATTCTTTGCCAAATTAGCCAATTTCTTAACACCTGCATCCATATCGGCATCTGAAGACAGGGTGAAGTCCTTTGGCGCACCTCCTTCAGTGAGAATGTCCTCTTCCCACTCTTTTTCTAGGTCATCATGATGGGAAATTGCAGCTATAGTTTCATATAACCGTACTGGAGCATCTTTACGTCGCCACTGTCCTGCCAGTTGAGCTGCTAATAAAGCATGAGCACGATGATAAATTACTTCCCAACCATTTTGCGTAGCGTTGACAATCACAAGTCAATCTCCTAATTTTGAGTTGAATTAATTTCTAAGTTTAGAGATGTTGGTGTAGATATTGAAGGGGCGATCGCTCTAACTTATTGAGTGTGGCTTAATATTTATAGCCACTTTTCAATTGAGTGTAACATAGTGCATTCATCATGGCGCAGATATATGTGTCCAAAGGGCGTGTTGAATCCAAATAAATCTCAGTAAACACTGCTCGGCTTATTAAATTCCCGACTAAAGAAGCCGGGAATCTTGTTGTTCACGAATAATTTAGGATTGCCATAGGTTTAGATAAAGCTAAATTCTTCCTAAAAAATTCCTAATCTAGACAAACAGTTTAACAATTACTAAAGAAAGTGAGTTATTTGCCCACCGGATGATTGGGAGTTTTCCAGAATATGCCAAATATATCTTTACGTCAAATCAACCTACGCTTTAACTACAACTTTAACTACAACCTCTGCAATTAAGAATGACTTTCTAGGGGGTTAGCAACGTATTTGAATGTTGGCTCAGAATTCCAAGGGCCACGTTCATCTTTACCATCACCGTTTGTAGATAGGTTGTAGTAGAGAGCAACGGTTTCATCTGGCTTAATATTACCAAAGAATGGATCTGTCAACTTACCTAGTGAATCTAAAGCTTTCATAAACATCTGTGTATGAGAAATTTCTCGTGTTAACAGATGCACTAAAGTTTTTTTGGTTCCTTCGTCAGTTGCCAAGTTGATCAATGCTTCGTAAGTTTGACGAGCGCCAGCTTCAGATGCAAGGTTAGCTCTTAAATCACGCACTACATCTCCGCCTTCATTCAAGTAACTTGCAGTCCAAGCACTACCCTGGCTATCTAGAAAATGAGGACCAGCCCCTCGAACTGCAAAGAGAGTACTTTTATAAGCCTCTGTTTGATCTACATTTTTGGTGTGAGCTTCAATGAGTTTTCCAACCATTTCTAGATGGCCGAATTCCTCAATGGCAATGTCTTGGAGCATATCTTTAATTCCAGGATTTTCGACATGGAATGATTGAACCCAATATTGCAATGCTGCACTAAGTTCGCCAGTAGCTCCGCCAAACTGTTCTAGAAGCAATTGAGCAAAACGAGGGTTAGCTTCACTAACGTTAACTGAATGAATAGGATCTTTCTTGTGGAAAAACATAGATTTACACTTCCAAAAATTATGATGTTAGAGAAGGGATAGGCTATTTTATTGTCTCCTAGCATTTTTCCAAACAGAGCTAATTTGAGATTTAATAGCTACTGAAACTAGTAAACTAAAAGACCAATAAAATATAGTAGTCATGTCAGTGTTGATAATTGACAATCAGCGATTAGTCCTAAAACTACCTAAGCAATAATACTCGTAACCGCCTCAACAATCTCACTTGTATCTAACTTATCAACTCTGATTCACAATTCTTTCTACCAGATGGGATAAATGCTAAATCCAAAAGTAAGACAAAAAATTTACATTTAAAATTGGATTAGAAGTGGCATTTGTAGCATAAAAATGTTAAACAAAAGTTTTGCCAGATAAATAATGATTTCTTGAATGTATAACTCTAGACATTAATAAATTAATCCATGTTATTAGAACTTACGCATTGACAAAAAATACCAGATATGAATATGGTTAAAAGCCGCATCTTTCGTAAGGGTTTAGCATTGCTAAACCCCTACAGCGTGGTCTATTTACGATCATAAGAATAATTAATAAAAGCCTGAAACAGCCTATTTTGCTTAACTCACATCACGGTTAATTTGTATAGTGCGTAAGTCCTAGTTATTTCATATCTATCTTAAGATGTAAACATATTCTAACTTTTTGGAGATGCGTCCAAAATCTTTGCTCATCAAAATGTCCGAGAGTTTCGTGAGAATTCATCATTAATTATCTGTAATTACAAATGAGCAACTAGGATTTTGCCGACTCTTTATTTAAAAGCTTTATAAACTGCGTGAAGAAGGCAGAATGGGTGCAGATCAATTAATCAGTGAATAGCTATTACTGATCACTATTCACTGATTACTGTTTTAAATGGCGCGTGAGAATTTTGACTCTCGTGTTCTTGTATGAGTATCAAAAATGACAGCAATATTTCTAACTAATAATCTACCGATGTCTGTAATCTGGATATGATTTTTTGATAAACTGACCAAACCATCGGCTTCTAGTGGTTGTAATGCCTTTAACTCCTCGCAGAAATATTCATTAAAACTAATATGATGCTTGTTTTCAATGTCTTGCTTATGAAGCTGGAAGTGAGACATAATGCACATAATTACATCCCGTCTAATGATATCATTTTGAGTTAGCTTAATACCTTTACTAACAGGTAAAGCCCCCGATGCAAGTGTTTGATAATAATCCTTTAATTCCTTATGATTTTGAGCATAAGCATCTTCTAGCATACTGATGGATGTAGCACCAAAACCAAAGAGTTCTGTCTGAGCGTGGGTAGTGTAGCCCTGAAAATTGCGTTTGAGAGTGCCATTGCGTTGAGCGATCGCAAGTTCATCATTAGTTTTAGCAAAATGATCCATCCCAATAAATAGATACTGGTTATTTGTCAATTCTTCAATGGTCATTTTCAGAATCTCTAACTTTTCTTTTGCTGGGGGTAGCGCCTCTTCAGGAATATTTTTTTGTGTTGGTTTGAGCCACGGTACATAGGCAAAGTTAAAGACAACTATTCGGTCAGGATCTAATTCAATAGTCTTTTTCAGCGTCTCCCGAAATGTCTCGCGGGTTTGATAGGGTAAACCATAAATTAAGTCTACATTTACACTTTCAAACTTAGCTTCTTTGATCCAACTCATGACATCAAATAACATTTCTTCTGGCTGGACACGATTGACAGCTACTTGAACTTGACGATTAAAATCCTGAATGCCAAAACTAATGCGATTAAATCCAATCTCTCTCAGAAAGAAAATGTAGTTTTTATCGATATAGCGCGGATTAATCTCAATTGAAATTTCTGCTTTTGCATCAATGTTGAAATAGCGATTGATGTTTTTCCATAAAAATTCTACTTGGTCAAGATCCAGATAATTAGGAGTACCACCTCCCCAGTGGATTTGCAGCACTTTTCTTTCTGAATCTATTAAGGCTGCGGTATTTTTAATGTCTTGAATCAAATATTCTAAGTAAGGTTTGGCAATATTCTTATTGTTAGAAATTACCGTGTTACAGCCACAGAAGTAACAAGCACTTTGACAAAAGGGTATGTGAAAATACAAAGATAGAGCAGTTTTCCGTTGATTCGATGCTGCGATCGCAGCTTTAAAATCAGTTTGGGTAAATGTGTCGCTTAACTCTGTAGCGGACGGGTAACTGGTGTATCTGGGTGCGCGAGTGTCGTACTTTTGGATCAGATCGGAATCAAACTTGACACCAGGTAATAGAAAAACCATTGAGTTGCTTTCCAATTAATGAGGAATGAGGGGGATGATGTTCAAGCGTAAGGTTTCTGAGCTAGTCACCGACTCAGGATGTCTACCAGTGCCAGCTAAAAGATTGTTATTCTAGGTTTAGAGAGGATCTGCATCACTCTATCCAGCAAGTATCACTGCCGATTTAGACCCCAGCTATTTTTATTTCTCCTAATATTATTTAACTATTAATTTATATATAACTACAAAGATATTAATATTTTTTTATTGTTTGACGAGCCAGGAGTCTGAATACACAATTTCTATCTATAATCAGTACGCAGATTCTTATCAAGTAGAATTAGCACCAGCAGTTTGCTCCTGAACCAACATTGCTTTTACAATCACTTCTAAAACTGACAATACCTGAGCTTGCAAATGTGAGAAATCTTCTAAAAATTCGGCTAAACCTGCTTCACCTTCGAGATAGTCGAAAAAGGTTTGCAATGGAACTCTTGTTCCAACAAAGACTAGAGTTCGGCCCATAATCTCTGGATTAGAGTGAATAATTCGTCGGTCACGTAAAATCTTTTGAATATCCATCGTCAAGGTATTTGTATTTAGAAAAAGTAATAAAGTTTAACAATAATTGCTCAAGTTAACTTTTCTTTACATATAGCAGTTCTCGTTTACGTGAGGTACACCCGTAGGGGCACGGCATGCCGTGCCCCTACACCTTGGGATATAACACTGTACCGCATCTGAATGGGAACCGCTATACTTGTAAATTTTTCCGTTTATCTACTTAGTCATGTATATTTTTTTATTTTCAGTAAAAACACTAGACCTTATGTAAGTTGCTAGATTTAAACTGGTTTGTTGAAGTCTAGTAGCGCTGGTAACTTTATTTAAGTAGCGTTAACTACTTCAAGTTAATATTCAAGAGGCTATTGATACGTTATCAATCAGACTACTTCAAATATTTTCCTTACACTTTGAGCAAGAATTAACAAAACTATCGAGGTATTGTTCAAAAGTAAGCTATTTTCCACACTAGCACACACTAACGTTTAGGTTTTACGTTTTAATATACTCAAAACAAAAAGATGTAGTTTCTAGTTTAGATTATTTTGAAACCATTAAGATTTTCCCTAATGCTATCACTTAAATGGTGTGAATGTTCTTATGCGGATGATTCTGCTGAACTAGTTTTGCGTCAGCAAAAGTCTAAAATTTTGTGGATAGCAGTGTATGTGCTAGCGTGTTTTTTGGTTGCAGAATGGAGTGTAGGTTTGTGGAGCAGAAGTTTATCTTTACAAGCAGATGCAGGACATATTCTTGCTGATGTAGTAGCTTTATTGATATCGCTGCTTGCTAGTGTTTTTGCACAAAAACCTGCTAAAAGTAAAGCAACATTTGGCAACCAGCGTTTAGAAGTGCTTGCAGCCTTAATGAATGGGTTAAGTTTAATAGCGATCGCAAGTTTTATTATCTGGGAAGCTATTCATCGTTGGCAAAATCCAGAACCAATCTTGGGTTTACCAATGTTATTGATTGCAATTTTGGGTTTAATCGTTAATATATTCAGCATTAAATTGCTTCATCCCCACACTCATAACGATTTAAATCTACAGGGAGCATTTCTGCACATAATTGCTGATACTGTCAGTTCTGTGGGTGTAATTATTGCTGCCTTATTAGTTCATATTTGGCATTGTTGGTGGGCGGATGCTGCTATTAGTTTAGTGGTTGCTGTTCTGATTGGTTTAAGTGCTTTACCTTTAGTGAAAGAAAGCCTCAACATATTTTTGGAGTATGCGCCAGACTCTATTGATCCAGATGAAGTAGATATCTCGATCAAATCTTTTCCTGATGTGTTGCAAATCGAGAAACTACATATTTGGAAAATTAGTTCAAATAGCGTGATGCTCTGCGCTAATTTAACCGTCGAATGTGCAACTATTCATGAGCGCGATCGCTTGTTGAAAAAATTACGAACTCACCTACAAAAAACTTTTGGAATTACAGACATGACTTTGCAACTAACTAGCTATAAATCTCTAGCAGAAGCTTCCATTAATCCTTTACTAAATCAAGATTTAGCCTTAATGTTGTCCACCAATCAATCCCGCTCAAACCTTTAGCCGTCCATAATTTTGAATTCGGCGCGGCGGTGCAAGTGTCAATCAAAACTTTTATTTATCCCCAGGAGATTCCGTCATGATTTCATTACTGCAACAGTACAAACGCTCATTAGCTTGGTTCATATCTGGTCTGGTTTTGGCAATCCTACTCTTTTTAGGGATATCACACCAACAACCATCTGTAGCCTATCAGCCCAATGTTGAGACTGCATACCCAGACTCAAAATTTGCTACTACCCATCAGGAACCGAACTTTTATCAATAGTTAACCGTTAAGACTTGCTCAATTAACTTGTAAGAGGCATTGCAATGATTTCACTTCTAGGAAAATGCAGAAGACCCCTAGCCTTTTTTATGGCTAGTTTTCTCTCTGCCATGATGTTGGTATTTGGTAATCCTGTGATTCAGCCCGCCTTGGCTGCTGGTAATGGGATTAACGTAATTTTGATGATTGGCGATGGTATGGGTTGGAATATAGCCCGAGCCGCTGCGATCGCTAAAGGTGGGGCTTTTTATACTGCCGGTAAAGGCTCTGGTTTGAGCTTTCAAACTCTCACTGGCTATGGGTTGGTAACAACCTACGGCACAACTATTCAGGGAGATAATGCAACCTTATCAAATCAACCAAAATTAACGGGTAACTCAGCCCGATATCCAACTGCAAATCCTGATACTGCTGCTACAGGTGCAAATCCTCTCCGTCCTAACTTTTCATTCCAGCCCACTCCATTTAATCCTGGTACTACAGCCAATGGCAACACTTTACTACCAGGTAACTTAGCAGGATATGACCTAACCAAGGGAGGTCCTACTCCTTGGATTCCTCTATCCCCTGCTAACCCTGGTACTTATGACAAAGAGTACATCAAATACAGCTTTCCCGACTCTGCTAACACCGCCACAACTCTTTATACAGGTGTAAAAAGCTATAACAACGCGATGGGCGTAGACATTTACGAGCAGAAGTTGAAAACCATCGTAGAAATTGCCAAAGAACAAAGTAAATCCACGGGAGTCGTTACTTCAGTACCAGTCAGCCACGCAACTCCCGGCGCTGCCGTCTCCTTCGTAAATCGTCGAAATAAATACGATAGTGACTACGATCCCAACAAGCTCAATCAAGACAGTATTTTGCAACAGGCATTACTGAACTTCAAGCCTAATGTTATTTTGGGCGGCGGTCATCCATTAGATTTCCTAAACACTACCGCTTCAGGTCCACTCTGTAGTCCTACAAGCTACACGTACATCAGGGCATCTACTTATAAAGAGTTAACTGGTAAAACAGCCTTGACCGATGCAGCCGCTTGTTCCGCTCCTGCTTCATCAAATCCTAACAATCTCTACGGCTACACCTTTTTGGAGCGTGGACCGAATGCAAGTCAGATACTGGCAAACACAGCTGCATTAATTAACCCAAATACTGACGGCAAGTTATTTGGTCTGTATGGCGCTCGCGGTCAAGATGGCAACATTCCGACGAGTTCTTCCAAAGGGGACTACCTTACAACAGGTTTAGGTCAATTTACACTTTTTAGTTCAACAACTCCTACAAATCAAACTCCTAACCCTGATACTATTCGTCCTCTATCTCCTGGTGAAACTAACGCTAGTTTCATTGACAGAGAGAAGAACGAAAATCCCACTTTAGCTAACATGACTCAAGCAGCTTTAACCGTTCTGGGTAAAGACCCAGATGGTTTCTGGCTGATGGTTGAAGGCGGTGATATCGACTGGGCTGCTCATGATAACAACATGGATAACCTGATTGGTACGATGAATGACTTCGATAAAGCAGTCCAAACAACCATCAACTGGATTAACAATAATGGTGGTTGGAGCAAGAACTTGTTAATTGTTACTGCTGACCATGA
Organism: Chroococcales cyanobacterium; assembly: GCA_038249935.1. GTDB lineage: Bacteria > Cyanobacteriota > Cyanobacteriia > Cyanobacteriales > Nostocaceae > Nostoc. Next base: position 1,728 of record JBBSCU010000018.1, on the reverse strand, counting down.
CCACTATCTAACCTTAAATCCCGACTTTCCTTCCAAGTTAACTGCTCAAGATCCAAACGTGTCTGGAGGGTTGAAGTTTAACGCCAAGGACATCACTTTTAACCAGCATCTTCCAGCCAATGCTGGACACTTCTGGGGATCTGATCCAACACAAAAGTATCTCTGGGGTAGCCACAGCCAACGGATTGTGCCTGTTTACTACCAAGGTGCTTCTTCATCAACTTTGACTAGATTCTTGGGTCAAGGCTTCCAGATGACAGATAGCTCTGGTACTTACAGTGTGCCTGGTGTTCGGGGAGTAGTTGATCAGAGCCAGATATTTCAAGCGATGAAGACTGCACTCACGAGTGTAGTGAATTAATTCAGCCAAATTAATACACCGCTTCTCTGAACACTAACCAAAAGGCTGACCGTAGCAGAGATGTGGTCACACACGTCTCTGCTTAATAAAACTATTTCTATCTTTTTGCACCTGTTCTTTATCTAGGTAAAAAAATGGCTGACTCAATCGTCTATTATAAATTCTCTAACACTGACCAAAGTCTTACAGGCAACTTCTCGTTCAATCAGGCTGCTGCGGCTGATCAACAAGTAACAACTGCCGAAGGCTTAAATATTATTGCAAATTACAATGGACAGATTTACACCCAAGGAAATGATAATTCTGCTGTAATTTACACCGATGAATTAGGAGTCATTAGAGATCAGGGATTGGGATTGCAATTTGTAATAGACAATCTCTTTCAAATCAGTAATGAGAATTTTATTCCTGCAAATCCTGCTAGCAGCATTCAGACAGTCACTTACACTCTCAACCAAGTACCTACAGATTTAAATCTCTCTGCTGTTTATTACGATTTTTCCAGTGCTGATAACACTCTCACAGGAGAGATTTTCTTCAATCAGAGTGATGCAGATGATCAACAAGTAACAATTGCTGAAGGTTTAAAGATTTCTGTTACCTACGCTGGACAAACTTATGCTGAAACTTTAGATTCTGAAGCATCATTATTGACCAATCAATCAGGAGATATTGGAGATCAAGGATTAGGATTACAATTTGTTATCCCCGATGTCTTCACTATCAACGCGGATAATTTTATCCCTGCAAACCCTGCTAGCAGTATTCAGCCCATTGCTTATACCCGATTTCCCGGAACCAAAATTGATGAAGATGTAGCAGCGGGAACATCAATTAGCACACTTAGCAGCACTGACCTAGACGCAAATGACACTTTCACCTACAGCTTAGTTGCTGGAACTGGTGATACTGATAATACTGCTTTCACCATTGATAGCAATAACCTAAAGATTAATAGTTCTCCAGATTTTGAAACCAAATCTAGTTACAACATCCGCGTCAAAACAACCGACAATGGTGGACTAAGCTTTGAAAAATCATTGGCAATTACAGTCAACGACCTCAATGAAGCCCCAACAGATTTATCATTGGGTGTCACAACTATAGATGAGAATCTCCTAGTTAATACAATCATTGGCACATTTAGTAGCACCGACCAAGATGCCAATAACACTTTCACCTACAGCTTACTTACCGGAATTGGTGATACCGATAACGCCGCATTTACCATCAACGGCGATAAATTGCAAACTAATAGTTCCCTGAACTTTAATATCAAGCCTAGTTATAGCATTCGGGTCAGAACAACAGACCAAAGTGGACTCTCCTTTGAGAAAGCATTGAACATTGGTGTTAATAATACCGTT
>JBBSCU010000017.1:0-36184 GCA_038249935.1 Chroococcales cyanobacterium | reverse complement strand
CGCCCAGAACTAAAGTTCCAGGCTAATAGCTAAAGTCCGTTAAAACGGACTATAACCTTTTCTCAGTCGCCTTTAGACGACTTTCGCTATTAGACTCAGAATTCATTCTGAGGCGGACTAGATGAGAATGAAATAGCCCTGGATTCAGACCCGCCCTTCGACCCTTCTCTACGAGACGCTGTGCTATCCGCCAGTAGTTCTCTGCGAGACGCTACGCGAACGACAAGCTCAGTAACCATCGGACTCCAATTGATTGATGCTGAATTCTGACTCCTGACTCCTGACTCCTGAATTCTATTTCGATAAATTTCCCCTATAAAAAACAACTCCCTGAAGATGTGGAAGTTGTCATTTTGGATTCGAGCAGTTTTTCAAACAATTCAGAATGGAGCGATACCTGCGGCGGGCTGCGCCTACGCCAAACAGATAGCAGCCAAGATAGCAGCGATGACATAAAATACTCCAACTACCTGCAATTCTGACCAGCCACTCAGTTCTAAATGATGGTGTAAAGGTGCCATTTTAAAAAGGCGCTTGCCTTTGCCATCAGCCCCTTTCGTAGCTTTGTAATAACTTACCTGTGCCATCACAGAAAGAGTTTCTACAAAGAAGATACCACTGAGAATAAACAGCGCTACTAAGGTGTTTGTCAATAGCGCCACAGCCGCTAAAGCTCCTCCCAGTGCTAAAGAACCAGTATCTCCCATGAAAACGCGAGCTGGGTTACGGTTATGGGCTAAGAAACCTAAGCATCCACCACTTAAAGCAGCACAGAAAACCATCAACCCTGGAGCGGTAGGCGCGATCAGTGCACCTAATGCCAAAAGTGCGATCGCTACTGTTCCGGCTGCCAAACCATCAATCCCATCTGTTAAATTAGTCGCATTACTTTCTGCAACTAGGACAAAACCTGCTAGTGGCCAAAATAGAAATCCCAAAGGTAATGTAAAACTTACCCAAGGTAAAGCAATATTTGTAATATTAGAAGGTTGATTAAACATCAGCCATAGACAAAATACAGCCGCAAAACCTACCTGCAAAGCCAGTTTCGTTTGGGGAGATATGCCTTTATTTGACTTACGGCGTAGAATTTGCCAATCGTCGAGCCAGCCAATCAATCCGTAGCTGATTGTCAATGCCGAAACTGCAAGTACCTCTGTAGCAAAGTTAGAAAATATACAGGCTAATATCACAGCTACAGGTACAAAAAATATACCTCCCATTGTTGGGGTACCTGCCTTTTTTAAATGGGCTTGAGGCCCATCTTCACGGATTATTTGTCCAGTTTTGAGTGTTTGAAGTAAGGGTATTACCCAATAGCCTACAACACCCGAACTCAGCGCACACAACAATAGGGGCAAGGTTAACGACATAACTTGCCACGGGAACCTATTGGCCATCGAATCCAAGAAAAATGCTGTTGTACCCAGACCAACGGCTAATAAAGAGGCTAGAGCGATTCCAGAAATATTTAATCCTTGCTCAGGAGATAATTTAGCGTCCACAAAAGTTTCCCTTCACTCCACACTTTTAAAACTGAATCCCAGGAACTAGGGATACTACCAAGTCCCTAGCCTGAAAAGGCTAATCCTCAGCGTTTCCCATATCGTCATCAATATCGTAGTCGCCAATTCCAACTTCTACACCCATTAAAGAGTCTATTCCTTCTTCGTCATCTTGAAAATCCGGTTCGTGAATGTCACGCGCTATGATCCGATTATTGGCTTGCAACCAGTTCAACAAAGAAGATTCTTGCTTTAGGAGGATAATAACATCGGCTAGTTGGTTACGAGGTTCTTCACGTAATGAAGAGTTCAACATATCGAGTTAGGACAAGAAAATAGTTACGTAAGTGTGACATTTAGAGTCTATCACTTGACATGGACTTATTTAGTTATCTTTTCAACCCTTTAATCGAGAAATCCGCATTAAGATAGAAGTTTTTTATTTAATAGGCATATCACCTACACCAGGAAATTATTAGTAATTTTTATTCTTCTACATAATATATGTCATGGATATCTTGTTTATGCTGATGGAAAGTGAGTGATTTTTGAGGTGACAGGCGATGATGGGAAAAGCGGCTCTTATGGATGCGATCGCTGGTACAAATCGCGGTTTACTGGCGACTGAACTACAGAAACAGGCTATCTTAGCTGCGATCGCTAATTTAGAAGACTTTAATCCAACACCCCGTCCGGTAGAAGCTAACAATTTGCTAGATGGCAATTGGCGATTACTATACACCACCAGCAAGGCTCTTTTAAACTTAGATCGTTTACCTTTGTGCAAACTAGGTCAAATCTATCAGTGTATCCGAGTAGAGACTACCAGTGTTTACAACATAGCTGAGATTTATGGCTTACCTTATTTGGAAGGATTAGTCAGCGTTGCTGCTAAATTTGAGCCAGTTTCAGAACGGCGTGTCCAAGTGAAATTTGAGCGGTCTATTATCGGCTTACAACGTTTAATAGAATACAATTCTCCGGTAACTTTTATCCAACAAATTGAAGCAGGTAGAAAATTTCCAGCGGTCGATGTTGCAATCAAGAGTGATCAACAGCAAGGCTGGTTAGATATCACTTATATAGACAACCATCTGCGGATTAGCAGAGGTAACGAGGGAAGTGTGTTCGTATTGAGTAAAACATAACCTTGTACAAAATGACCATTTGGAAAAGAAGGTACGCTATAACGTCTGCCTTGTCAAGTAGGGTCTAATACCGTTTTAAATTCGGGATGTGCTATGGCAGTTGGAAAATGAGCAAGATAAGGGAGAAAGAATAACTAATATTCAATGCCCAATGCCTCATGTCCAATGCCCAATAACAAATTCAGACAAATAACTTAACAAAGACTCTTGGTGCGACCTTCAGGTTGTAGAGTGAAATCAATTAGCCCTCTAGATTGGCGATTGATAACTAAAAGGGAAAATAATCATGGTTCAACGTGGTTCTAAAGTACGTGTTCTCCGCCCTGAATCCTACTGGTTTCAGGATTTAGGAACTGTGGCTTCTATCGATCAAAGCCAAAACGGTATCAAATACCCAGTAATTGTCCGCTTTGAAAAGGTAAATTATTCTGGTATCAATACCAACAACTTTGCCCAGGATGAATTAGTAGAGGTTGAAGCACCAAAGGCTAAACCACCTAAAAAATAAGCAGCAAAGCTACAAGGGGGTTGTTTTGATGCGATGATGAAGGGAAGTATGAAGTCTGAAACTTTCAGTTTATTCATCCTTCACGTTAGCCTACCCTAATCTACGAGAAGCCGCCCCTGCGGGTATTTACGGTTTCTTTTTGGTAGTACGGCAAAGCACTTATATGTGTCTAAAATACTACCTCATCTCTTTTTCATTGAATTGACCTCCAAGTACATCAAAATTGCTTGCTTAATCAGCTTGAATGCCTGAACTGCCTGAAGTCGAAACAGTCCGAAAGGGTCTAAATCAATTGACCCTCAACCAAGAAATTACGGGTGGAGATGTGTTGCTCGATCGCACCATCGCCTACCCGTTTTCTGTAGGTGAGTTTATTGATGGAATTAAAAAAAATGCGATCGCTACTTGGCATCGTCGTGGTAAATATCTCCTAGCCACACTCACCCCTCTATCTCCCTCATCCCCCTCCTCAGACAGTTGGCTAGGGGTTCATCTGCGAATGACCGGTCAACTACTATGGCTGCATCGAGATGAACCATTACACAAACACACACGGATAAGATTATTCTTTGGAGATCAGCAGGAATTACGCTTTGTTGATCAGCGTACCTTCGGTAAAATGTGGTGGGTTCCGCCTGGTGTCGGTGTAGAAAGTATTATTACTGGTTTAGAAAAACTGGCAGCAGACCCATTTTCACCCGATTTCACTGTCGAGTATCTAGCTCTTAAACTCCAAAACCGCCGCCGTCCGATTAAAACTGCGCTACTCGATCAGTCAGTGGTGGCGGGATTAGGTAATATCTATGCCGACGAAGCACTGTTTAAGAGTGGAATTTTACCCGAAACCTTGTGTATAGATTTGCAGCTAAAGCAAATTGAGCATTTGCGAACAGCCATAATTAAAGTGTTAGAAACCAGTATTGAGGCTGGTGGTACGACTTTTAGTAATTTCTTGAGTGTTAAAGGTACTAACGGCAACTATGGTAGTGTAGCCTGGGTTTATAACCGCGCTGGAGAACCCTGCCGAGTTTGTAGTACAGAAATTCAACGGATTAGGTTAGCTGGGAGATCGAGTCACTTTTGCTCCCAGTGTCAAACGCTACGGGGAGTTAGACGCAAATAATCAGAAGATAGTTATATAACTTATGCTCACGCAAAACTACACGCTGTAGGGGCAATTCATCTAGACGCATTCGCGGAGCGTCTCGTAGAGAAATTTAATTTAACCCACCTCTTAGGAGTTAAAAGTTAGGAGTTTTTACTTATAACTCAGATAAAATGCAGATGAAACAAGTTACAAATTTGAGAGAGGAACTTATGGCAGTCAAAAAAGGAGATATGGTTCGCGCTGTCCGCGAAAAACTGGAAAACAGTTTGGAGGCAAAAGCCAGTGATACTCGCTTTCCTTCTTATTTGTTTGAAACCAAGGGCGAAATTCTAGATGTCAAGGGTGATTACGCCCTGATTAAGTTTGGGAAAGTGCCAACACCTAATATTTGGTTACGTGTGGATCAACTCGAAGAGTTTAAATCTTGAAGAATAATCAGAAGCGGAGCGGAGACGCTCTGCCTCACCCCCAACAAATAACTAAACAAATATACCATTCAACTATATATCGTCGCCGTTTAGAAAAAGTTAGGACTATTTTCAACCCTACAATAATAGCTTGTAACTACTACTTTAATCATATATTTTTTGTGTATGATTGTACACTAGGAGTCAAGCTAATCAAATCGTTAATATTTCGCTTCATTGTATCGCAAATTCCATCTAAGGGTAAATCATTGGCATCATAACCAAAGGGGTTTTCTATCTCCAAACCGATGGCTTCAATGCCAAATACTGTAAAACCAACCAAAGCAGCAATTAAACCTGTCCACCAACCCAGACTTTCGACTATTTGAAAGGGTAGCAAGAAACAATATAGTAACAATAATTGCTTAAGATGAATGGCATAAGCTAATGGCATAGGTGTTTTTAAAATACGTTCGCAAGCACCCAAATTATCCACAAGACTGTTCAATAATTCTTGCATAGATGTTAACTGGTAGCTATTAAGGCAATTTCGATGATACTGGTGCTGTAAATAATCTCCAATCCAAAAGGCAACCTCTATGGGGGGATTATTCATAATCTTCAGTTTTATATACTTAGTAGATGGCATTAATTCTTCTAACTCGCTATTGACAGCTTCTCCCCGCAAATGTAATTTAGTTGTCACAGCAAAAGCTGCTAATAAGTTTAATGCCGTAATTTTGTTGTCTTTATCTTCTGGTGAGATTTCATCAATTGACACCCAAATTTGCCGCGCCAGATTTCGGACATTGTTTACTATAGATCCCCAGCATTTTCTACCTTCCCAAAATCGCTCATAAGCAGTATTTGTGCGAAATACAAGTAACAAGCCTAAAACAATACTAGGAATAACACTTCCTAAAATAGGTTGAGATACAGGTATCTTAAAATGATAAAGTATAGAAATCAAAAATCCGAAAGCTCCACACCATAAAATGTGTTTGTAAACCGCTTTCAGCACCGAACCTTTAAGTTGTAATGTTGTGTGTAGCCATTTCAGTTTTTCGGCTGTCATCCAGTCACCCTAAGATAATATTTAGCGAACCGATATATTAAAAATCAGATGCTTTAAAAATAATAACTATAGAAATAGCACAATTGGTAAAAAGGATACTTTAATAACTTGAGCATTCCCCATCTAGTCTCAGCCCAGAGATAATGATTATCATTATTGGATGATTGCCTGGAGCAGACATACTAGATAATTGTTAAAGGTCGCGGATGCTTTGAGGCTGACAAGATAATATTTTTAATCTCTAATTTCATTTGATTTGCGTTCTCTCATATCGCTTTTAGTCTAAACTCCAGTTGCTAAAGATAACAGCGCCGAATTAACTAAAAATATTTACAAGCGTTGTCGTAACTCACTCTCTTCCTCTTCTCCTGACACAAAAAAACAGCCGCCTCCATAAAGGAAGCAGCTGTTTTCACAAATTATGTAACTACAAAGTATTAGTAATCGAAGTCGCCGCCACCACCGCCACCGCCAGCAGGAGCGCCATCCTTAGGTTCAGGCTTGTCAACTATAATACATTCGGTTGTCAACACCATACCAGCGATCGAAGCAGCGTTTTGCAGAGCAGAACGAGTCACTTTAGCAGGGTCAACAATACCAGCGGCTAACAAATCGACGAATTCGTTTGTCGCAGCATTATAGCCAACATTAAATTCTTTCTCTTTCACGCGTTCAGCGATCACAGCACCATTCTGACCTGCGTTTTCAGCAATCCGCTTCAGAGGTGCAGGTAAGGCGCGAACGACAATCAAAGCACCAATCAACTCTTCATCTTTAAGATTGTCCTTCGCCCAAGTTTCTAAAACGGGAGCAAGGTGAGCCAGAGTTGTACCACCACCAGGAACAATACCTTCTTCCACAGCAGCTTTGGTGGCGTTAATAGCATCTTCTAGACGCAGTTTCTTGTCTTTCATTTCGGTTTCGGTGGCTGCACCCACTTTCACCACAGCGACACCACCAGAGAGTTTCGCAAGACGCTCTTGTAGTTTTTCTTTGTCGTAAGAAGATTCGGTTTCGTCGATTTGACGACGAATCTGCTCGACACGAGCTTTAACAGCAACTTCGTTACCTTCGGCAACAATTGTAGTGCTGTCCTTGGTAATTGTGATGCGGCGAGCTTTACCCAGGCTCTCGAGCTTGGTGTTATCTAGCTTTAGACCAGCATCTTCGGTGATCAGTTGACCACCAGTTAAAACAGCAATATCTTCTAAGAGTGCTTTGCGGCGATCGCCAAAGCCAGGAGCCTTAACAGCAGCCACGTTGAGTACACCGCGTAAACGGTTTACTACCAAGGTTGCCAAAGCTTCTTTTTCGATATCTTCGGCGATAATTACCAAAGGACGACCAGCACGAGCTACTTGCTCTAACACTGGAACAAGATCTTGCACTAGGGCAATTTTCTTATCGGTCAGCAGTAGGAAAGGTTCATCAAAAACCGCTTCCATCCGTTCAGCATCGGTGGCAAAATAGGGAGAGATGTAGCCTTTGTCAAAGCGCATCCCTTCAGTAATTTCCAACTCGGTAAACATAGATTTCCCTTCTTCTAGGGAAATTACGCCTTCCTTGCCCACCTTGTCCATTGCTTGGGCAATCATCTGACCAACTTCTTCGTCGTTACCAGCCGAGATCGCACCAACTTGGGCAATGGATTTGGAATCTTCTACTGGACGGGCGTGTTCTTTGATTTTTTCTACCAGAAAGGCAGTAGCTTTGTCTATACCACGCTTCAGGGAAATCGCATTAGCACCAGCTGCAACGTTCCGCAAGCCTTCTTTGACGATCGCATGAGCTAAAACGGTGGCAGTGGTGGTGCCATCGCCCGCAGCATCATTTGTCTTAGAAGCAGCTTGACGAATCAGAGCTACACCAGTGTTTTCAATGTGGTCTTCTAATTCGATTTCTTTGGCGATGGTTACACCGTCATTGACAATTTGTGGTGCACCAAATTTCTTTTCTAGAACTACGTTACGACCTTTGGGGCCAAGGGTAACAGCTACAGCCTCAGCCAGGATGTCAATGCCTCGTTCTAGGGCGCGACGGGCGTTTTCGTTGTAGATAATGCGCTTTGCCATAAGTATCTCAATTCCGGGAGTAAGTCAATTTTTTTTTGAAATGGGCATTGAGAATTGAGAATTGGGCATTGGGAAAATTCTTCCCCACTCCCTACTCCCCATTCCCTACTCCCCACTAGATCACGACTGCTAAAATATCTTTTTCAGAAAGCAGTACATATTCTTCAGTGCCGAGCTTGATATCAGTGCCGGCGTACTTAGAGTACAGCACCTTATCGCCGACGTTAATTTCCAATTCCTGACGGCTACCGTCATCGTTACGCTTGCCAGGACCAAGGGCAACTACTTCCCCTACCTGGGGCTTTTCCTTGGCAGTGTCTGGCAAATACAGACCACCTGCGGTCTTTTCCTCTGAGGCGCTCACTTTTACGAAAACGCGATCGCTCAAAGGTTTAACTGTAGAAACGCTTAAAGATAAAGCTGCCATATTATTTTCTCCAGAGTTTTAGCACTCTCAACCCCCGAGTGCTAATTTACCGAAAAATGGCATCTAATGGCAAGAATCCTTTGAGTACGGGTTCCCGAACTAGAAGATCATCGGTGTACTTAGGTATAAATGCTTAATTATTTCTACCTTTCAGGTTTCGTCTTGTAAGTTACGAATATTTTTATATAGTCAACTTTATTTGCAAAGCGGGGAAATTGTTATAAAACTGTAATGAGGGAGCCGCTCGATGAGTAACAATACAGTGATCCAGTCTAGCCATCAAATCCCCAAAACCACTAAGTCTCCAGAACATAAAGCCTTGAGTAATTGTGTAGAAAGTTTAGGACTTGCAAAAATTCAGCGACACATTTTTATTTGTGCTGACCAGACAATTGCTAACTGCTGCTCAAAACAAGCTAGTCTGGAATCCTGGGAATACTTAAAAAAGCGGCTTAAAGAGCTAAATCTTGATGAGCCGCAACAGAGTCATCCCATTTGCGTCTTTAGAACTAAAGCCAACTGCTTGCGTGTTTGTTGTTCTGGACCCATAATGGTGGTTTACCCTGATGGTGTCTGGTATCGCCAAGCAAACGCGGAAGTTATTGAGCGGATCATCCAAGAACACTTAATCGGCAATAAGGTGGTTGAAGAATATGCGTTTTTAACCCATCCTTTGCCAGAAACTTCCCTAGTTTCTTGTGAACACCTCATAGAGGCTTAAAACCGAAGGATATGGTATAGCAGTAACCTTTCAGAAAGTGCGGGTTGGTTTTGAGGTAGGGTCATCTTTAAGCCAATACTTACTTGTGAGTAAGAAGGATTATTATTTAAGTCAGTGTTTTTTCGCCCACCACTTTCAATGCGATATATAATAGCGCATTATAGATACTACTGCTACACGTATCCTTGCTGGACTTTTGCTATCGAGCTACTGGTCTATGGAAAATGCTCGGCATTTTGTAAGACTTCGAGACAGCAAAGGCAAGTTAAGTAGGAAAAAGGACAACATCTCGAATAACCCACCATAAAGGATAAACATTCAAGACTTTGATCGACCGAAGCGCAACAAGTGCCACTGCTATGAAAGAGCCCAGCATGAAAGATCACAAACGACTTCTATTGATTGATGATGACCCTAACCTCATCTTGCTGGTGAAGGATTACTTAGAATTCCGGGGATATGAAGTCATCACCGCCGAAAATGGACGTGAAGCTCTGGAAATTTTAGAGCAAGATGTTCCAGACATGATTATCTGCGACGTGATGATGCCAGAAATGGACGGATATACTTTTGTGGAACAAGTCCGGCAAGATGAACGTACCAGCTGGATTCCGGTTCTTTTCCTTTCAGCCAAGGGACAAAGTGCAGACCGAGTTAAGGGTCTGAATAAAGGTGCTGATGTTTATATGGTCAAACCCTTTGAACCAGAAGAACTCGTAGCGCAAGTTGAATCCTCGCTGAAACAAACTATCCGTTGGAAAGAACACCAAGCAAAAGGAGGCGAAAGCGGTTCCCGTATCCAGGTTCCCTTCGATGTCCAATTAACCCCAACCGAACTGAAAGTAGTTCAGTTTGTCGCTAGGGGTTTAGCTAACCGGGAAATTGCTGAAGAACTAAATGTTAGTCAGCGCACAGTTGAAAGCCATGTGTCCAATATGTTGGGCAAAACTAATCTCCACAACCGCACTGAACTAGCGCGTTGGGCGATTGAAAATCAAATGGCTTAAACCCCTGCTGATGATTGTTGAAGTGCTGAGTTTTGAGTTACAGTGCCCTAACTCAAAACTCAAAACTAGTAAATTATGAATTGTGAAGTCAAATTTGGATTTTTTTAATTCAAACTTCATAATTCATAATTTATGATAAATTACTTAACTGCTATCTTCCAACCCGGATATCACGTAAAAATATCATTACATCACCTCACGCAAATCCTGTATTTCCGCAAGTGGAAAGGGAATATACAGCAGGAGTCAGGGGGATCTAAAACGTTTAGCTACCAACAAGAAGACTTTTCAAACATCCTCTTAGAGTTAGACACTTCTCCGTATTTACTTATCTTCACATAGTTTGGTTTTTTCGTGCCTACCTACTTAATTCTGTTTTGAAGGTTTTAAGAAATCGGTTCATAAACCATTTGGGGAATCAACACTTCATCTTGTAATTGCCCAATACCTAAAAAGCGAGTCTCTTGATCGTAAACTCGCACTATTTCGGAAATATCGAAAGTTAAAGGAATTCGCTGACCTTGACACCATTTATAAGCAGATGTTGCTGGTAAAGTCACAGATGACAAATGTTGTAAAGCTGAATCAGCGACAAAAGGTTGAAATGTCCCGGCTTGTAGTTTAGTTTCTAAGTCGGTCAAAGTGAGACTATCTGTTAAATCGAAACCACTGCTTTGGGTGCGGAGCAAAGCTGCAAGAGTGCCACCAGTTTCTAAGATTGCACCTAAGTCACGAGCGATCGCTCTAATATATGTACCAGAACCACAGGCGATCGCCACATCTAATTCGGGAAAATCTCCTTCTCGCCAGTCCAAGATTTCTATGTGAAAAACTTCCACTGTCCGCGCTGGAACTTCCACTATTTCACCTTTACGTGCTAAGTCGTAGAGGCGTTTACCTTCCACTTGAATTGCACTGTAATTAGGTGGTATTTGCTCAATCTTGCCTTCAAATTGTAATAATGCAGTTTTTACCTCTGCCAAACTCAATCCAGCACAAGGTTGAGAAGTGATGATTTCACCTTGTAAATCATCGGTTGTAGTACGCACACCCAGGCGAATCGTGGCTTTATAACCTTTGTTTTCTGGCAGATATTGCAATAATCTTGTGGCTTTACCAAGTGCGATCGGTAAAACTCCGGTAGCTGCTGGATCTAAGGTTCCTGCGTGTCCCACACGTTTGAGGCGCAACAGCTTTCGCACCCGCGCTACGCAATCGTGGGAAGTCCAGTCAAATGGTTTGTTTAAGTTGAGAAAACCTTGAGATAGCACAAAATCAATAGTTACAGCTTCTAAATTCTATAAAATACTCATTAATATCATACTCAAAACATCAATATTCAGCAGTTAATACTTGATAAAGCATTAATTTATACCTATTAATCAGGCTCAAGATATCCTCTCAGCGCTTTACCGAGCAATACACTAAAAGTGCGGATAACACCATATCCTGATCTATGTTTGAGTTTGAGGTAGTAAAATAAAAAATTCTTATATTCTGCTATAATCTTTTACTCATCTGTCTAGGGAAATATTTTAATAATCTTTATGGAGGAATTGAAACTAAAATTTGTTGACTTATTTGCCGGGATTGGAGGTTTTAGATTGGCTTTTGAAAAAGCCAACTATAAGTGTGTATTTTCCTGTGAGATTAACAAAGCTTGTCAACAAGTTTATTCTAATAATTTTGGAGACACGCCTGTACATGACATCAGAAAAATTGATATACAAAATATTCCTTATTTTGATGTATTGACAGCTGGTTTTCCTTGTCAACCTTTTAGTATTTGTGGACGAAAAAAAGGGTTTCATGATACTAGAGGAACTTTATTTTTTCATATTTGCGAAATCATTGAGCATATTAGTCCTCCTGTAGTTATCCTTGAAAATGTTAAGCATATATTACATCATGATCAAGGTAGAACATTAGAAGTAATCTTATATTCTTTGGAAGATATGGGTTATGTAGTTAATTACGAGATACTTAACTCTAAAGATTTTGGTCTACCACAAAATAGAGAAAGAGTAGTATTTGTTGCTACGAAAAACAGAAAATTTGATTTTGGACTATTCAAAAAAATTTATCCGTTTCCTAACCTTAGAGAATTTTTGTGTACTTCAGGAGAATTTGAATACTTAAATCCTCAAGAATACACAATGATAGATAATCCCAAACAACAAGCATCTGGTCTGGTTTTTGTAGGATATCGTAATAAAAGTATTTGGAAAACAGGTATTAGACCAAACACAGAACATTTATCAAGGGTTCATCATCAACCAAATAGAATCTATTCTATAGAAGGGGTGCATCCAACAATACCTTCTCAAGAAACTTCCGGTAGATTTTTTATTTACATACCAGAAAAAAATTCAGTTCGGAAGCTAACGATTAGAGAGTGCTATAGAATCATGGGGTTTCCTGATAATTTCAAAACCCATAGTAATTTGTCAGAGTGTTATAAGCAAATAGGTAATTCAGTCTCTATTCCAGTAATGTATGAACTAGCTAATCAAATAAAAAAACAAGTTTTTTTAGATCAAGAGATGGCTGGTGAAATAAGTAATATTAATTTTATTGAAGATTATTCTCAATTAATAGACTCTGATAATGAAATACAAAAAATTCACAAGGAGAAATGGAATGAAATTTTAGGTAGATTAGTAATTGAGGAATGAAATAAACCAAGATTCTTCAAGCAGGATGAAAATAATCGTAAATTTCTTGAGCCAAACGCGGTCCAATTCCTGCTACTTCAGCAAGTTGTGCGGTTGTTGCTTGCCGAATATAATCGACTGAGCGAAAATGTCCCAAGAGTTGTTTTTGTCGATGATGTCCTAAACCAGGAATTTCATCTAAACGCGATCGCTTTAATTTATCACTACGTTGCTGACGATGGAAAGTCACTGCAAACCGATGTGCTTCATCTCGCAACCGCCGCAATAACTGTACTCCTGGTTGTTCTGCATCAGTTGTCAAGGGTTTAGATTCTCCCGGTAAAAAAATCTCTTCTCGCTGCTTTGCTAAACTCACAACTCGCAAGTCTTCTAATAAATTCATCTCTTGCAAAACAGCGATAACTGATGATAACTGACCTTTACCACCATCGATCATGATTAAATCAGGCCAGTCGGGATTACCTAAACGTGACAACTGTGGATCTTCCCCATACTTGCGAAACCGACGCTGGATAACTTCAGCAAGACTAGCAAAATCATCTGAATGTCCTGCTGTCACCGTGGGATTTTTGATTTTGTAGTGGCGATAGTACTGTTTTGCGGGTAATCCATCGATAAACACGACTTGAGAGGCTACAGCATTTGACCCTTGAATATGGGAAATGTCATAACCTTCGATGCGGTGAGGTACATCTGGTAAATCGAGAATGGCGGATAAATCTTGCATTGCTTGGTGATTGCGCTCGCCCAATTTCTGCATTCTTTGCAATTCATATTGGGCATTTCGCTCTACCATCTCAATTAATTCTGCCTTAGTTTGCCGCAAAGGAGTCAAAATTGTGACTTTTTTGCCTTTACGTTGAGTTAAGACATCCGCCAATATATCGCCATCTGGTAAATCATGCTGTACCAAAATCTCGATAGGTATTTCCACTGAATCAGCAGTTTGATAATGTTCCTCTAAAGCGCGTTGTAAAATAGCTCCTGGTTCCGCGTGAGCATCAGCTACAAAGGCCAAACGTCCTACTAATTGGCCAGCGCGAATCTGAAATAGTTGAATACAGGCGTGTTGTTCGTCGGCTGCCAGGGCGATGCCTGACGGCAAGGCTAACGCCACCGCATCCCGCGAAACGGTATCATCTGGTAAGGACACTTTTTGGTCAGCAGTCAGCGACTTTAACCCAGAAATTTGATCGCGAATCTGCGCCGCCGACTCAAAATTCAAGTCCTGAGCGGCTGCGTTCATCTGTTGGGTCAAAATATCAATCAATTCCTGAGTTCGACCTTGAAAAACCATCGCCACCTTCTGCACAATTTTGCGATAGTCTTCTGGTGAAATCATTTTTTGACACACACCCGGACAACGCCCTAAATCATAATTTAAGCAAGGACGGTCTTTAAAAAGTGGTTGAGGCCGTTGTCGCTGTGGGAAGATGCGCTTGCAGATGCGGACAATTTCTCGCAATAAACCAGCATCAGTATAAGGCCCGTAAAATTTATCCTTTTCTTTGCCGAATTGACGTTTACGGGTAATAAAAATTCGAGGATAATCTTCTGACCAAGTAATGCAGAGATAGGGATATTTTTTATCATCTTTGAGCAACACGTTAAAGTATGGCTGGTGCTGCTTAATCAAATTGGCTTCTAGCGCTAAAGCTTCGGCTTCAGTATCAGTGACAATGAACTCAATTTCTGTCACCAACTTGACCATCGTGGCGATGCGTTCACTCTTGTTGTAGCCATCTCGGAAATAGGAACGGACACGCGATCGCAACTTACGTGATTTACCTATATATATAATACGATCGCTCTTGTCTCGCATGAAATAAACCCCCGGTTCCGGTGGTATTTCGGCTAGACGGTTTTCCAATCGTTCTGGCTCTTTAAGCAGTGGTAGTATTTGAATAGATATTGTCACAACCAAAGTTAGCTAATCTTTCTCTATTTTAAGAAAAATTATTTTTTTGTGCCGATTTAACAGACTATTTATCAAGTAAATGTAAAGTAGATGCCATGAACTGCTTTTAGTCCGCACCAAGATTAAGCCTGAGGGTCAGTTTCCAGGCTATACACTTGCCAGAAAGTTTACTGTAAGCATCAGAACTTTGAAACAGACAAAAGTTTGTTTAGCTGCGACTAGTCTCCGACTGCTACTGTCAGAATAAAAATTGTGCTTTTTGAATCTATAATTAACATTTTAAAATCGATAATACTTTATTATTTGCAACTTTACTTTTTGATTTTACTAACTTGGCATCTTTATTTATATAAATAAATAATCTGCTTATATATAGTTTAGATAAATGTCAGATAAGTAATTTATTAATAGACACTATTTCCGTTTTTTATTCAACTTATAACATTAAGCAAATTAACTGATTTAGTAAGTTGAGTTTACGATTATGATGATTATTATAGCTATTACAATAATTTTAGACAACATCTAATCTAAACTATGAATTTGCAAGACTTTGAAACCCAGTACCGTGAGACTATGGCTGAAACGCTGAATGATTTGCAAACAGCTGTTTTGTTGTTAGCGCAAGTACAACAGAGAATTTCAAAAATTGGCAGTTCTGTACAAAATCTTAGTGAGTACGTAGAAGAGTTCATCGCTCACGAAAAAGCGGAATAATTATATGCCCAACGGAAAAGTTTATCTATGGCGACAAATAAACTGTTCTTCAATTGTTAGGATAAGCTCCTTGAGTTTTAAAGGTTTGACAAAATAGCCACGTGCGCCCAAACTCAGAGCTCGTTCTTTATCTGCTTTAAAAGCAAAGGCTGAAACCACAATAATCGGTATTTTTGACAAATCAGGTTTTTGCTGGACTTGTTTTAAGAGCGAATAACCGTCAATATCTGGTAATTTCAAGTCTAATAACATTAAATCTGGCTCGAACTTCTCTATAGTTGAAAAAAAAGCAGAGCCTTCTGATAAGCTTTGGACGACGTACCCACAGTAACTTAGATAGTCACTCAGCAACATTCTATTGAGATAATGGTCTTCAACTAGCAAAATTCGTCTAACTTGATGTGACCGCAATGGCTGATTTATATTGAGTAGTTGTGCTATCATTGTTGTTTATTATCTTAAGTAAAAACCAATAATTATTACCATAAACTAAAACGATAGTGCGTTTAAATGGTGAAATGAATAGAAACTTGACTTATGTAATCTAGTCAAAGACATTAATAAATTAATTTTACCTGCACTTCAATACCTAATGGTAGTATCATTGAAAATAATATTAATCAAAAATTAAGCTTTTCTTTACGAATCTTTGATAATTTTTAGGGTTAAATAGATTGCTGATTTTAAAAATTGGAAAATTCAATTTTTATGGGTAAAATTATTTAAGTAATACTGAAGCTAACGGTAAGGTAATTACCATTGGTAAAACAGTTTTCATCTTGATATGAGAGTAACTAACTAGGACTTACGCACTATAGAAATTAACCGTGATGTGAATTAACGAAAATAGGTCGTTTCAGGCTTTTATTAATTATCCTTATGATCGTAAATAGACCATGCTGTAGGGGTTTAGCAATGCTAAACCCTTACGAAAGATGTGGCTTTTAACCATACTCATATTTGGTATTTCTTGTCAATGCGTAAGTCCTAGTAACACCATTTCACGAAATCCATTTTACGAATGCGTTAGTAGGGGTATACAGATGTAGACTCTTACAACCGATTCATTTGTTGCAAAGTTTTAAAAAATAGTTATAAAAATCACAATGCAATAATTTTAAGTTCAGTATAATACGGACATTTGGATGCAAAAAATCTTTGGCGTTCAGCTTGAGAAGAATTTCAATGAAGGAACTGGGCAATTCTTTCCACAGCAGTTTCTAACAAAGGTGGCTCATGCACCAAGGCAAAGCGGACATACCCTTCTCCAGATTTGCCAAAACCCGCACCTGGGGAAGCGGCTACACCAGTTTGTTTGACTAGCTGGGTACAAAATTCTATGGAGTTTTGACTCCAATGTGAGGGCAATTTTGCCCAGATGTACATTGTGGCTTGGGGAGTAGAAACGTTCCACCCGATACGGTGTAAAGCAGTAATGAAAGCATCTCGGCGCTGTTGAAAGGTAGCAACAGCAGATTTTACCCCAGATTGAGGCCCAGTTAGGGCAGCGATCGCACCATTCAAAATCCCCCGATATTGATTAAAATCAACTGCGGCTTTTACCTGGCGTAAGGCGTTAATTAACTGGGGATTACCGATGGCGTAACCAATGCGGAAGCCGCCCATATTGTAGGACTTGGAAAGGGTGAAAAATTCAATGGAGACGCTTTTATCTGGATCAGCTTGCAGAATTGAAGGCACTAGGGATTTAGGATTGGGAGAAGAATCTGCCCACTTTTCAGTTTCCTCAAATACCAAATCTACGTAGGGGAAATCGTGAACTAGAACGAGATTGTGTTGCTGACAGAAGGCGACAGCTTCTTGGAAGAATGATATTGGAGCGATCGCAGCTGTGGGATTGTGAGGATAACTTAGCACCATCATCCGCGACTGAACCAAGACTGGAGCCGGAATATCAGCAAAAACTGGTAAAAAAGCGTTTTCTGCCAGTAGTGGCATCGGGTAGATTTGCCCACTAGCTAGGTAGACTCCCCCGGCATGGGAGGGATAACCTGGATCGAGCAACAGAGCGAAATCTCCTGGATTGAGTATTGCTAGGGGTAAATGGGCTGTGCCTTCTTGAGAACCAATCAGAGTTAACACCTCAGTTTGGGGATCGACTTTGACACCAAACTTTTGTTCGTACCAGTTGGCTGCGGCTTGGCGAAACCCAAGAGTACCGTTAAATAACAGATAGCCGTGGGTACTGCGATCGCCAAGAGACTGGGCGATCGCCTCAATGACGTGTGCCTCGGCTGGTAAATCAGAAGATCCCAACGACAAATCAATTACTTGTTGTCCAGCTGCCAATGCGACTGCTTTGGCTCTGTCCATATCAGCAAATACATTAGATTGTAAGGGTTGTAAACGCTTTGCAAATTGCATCTTAGTCATTTGTCCTTTGTCCTTGATCTTTTGTCAATAGTCATTTGGTAATGACTATCGACTATTGACCAATGACTAATTAGTATTCAAGTGCGAATCTAAAAGAGCGAGTAATTTCTCTTTGCCGATGACTCCCTCAGTGGATATCAAAACTTCCTCGCCTTGAAATAGTCTGAGGGCTGGCACGCCTTCCACTTGGTACTGCTTAACAGTAAGTGGGTTGGGGTCAATTTCCATTTTAACGACTTTGAGGCGATCGCTATATTCGATGGCAGCTGAGTTAATCGCGGGCGACATCAATTGACAAGGCCCACACCAAGAAGCCCAAAAGTAAACTAATACAGGCTGTTCGGCTTTTAACACTTCAGTTTCAAACTCAGCATCAGTTATGGTGATTACAGCCTTACTCATTACAGTCTCCATCAGGTGGCGATCAAAGTTGTCACACACAATACTTTATCTCAAAGTATTGACTAATGACGTAAAATCCCACAGCCAACAGGCGTGGGACTGGCTCAAATAAGTTTTCTGCCAATTTTATAGTTGATCCAATTGCTTGCGTAGAGAATCCAACTCGCTATCAACCACCTCATTAGACTTAGGAGCAGTAGTTTGTGGTTGCGGCGGTAGTTGGGGTTGATTTTGGGGAGTAGCGGGTGGTAACATTTGCGCTTTTAAAGCTGCTAATTCATCATCTACATCGCTACCACCTTCTAACTGGGCAAATTGGGTTTCTAAATCTGCTCCTGCTAATTCTCCTTGTGCTTGGGCGCGGGCTTCTTGGATTAAGACTTTTTCTTCCATCCGCTCGAAGGCAGACATTGCACTACTGGTATTCATCCCACTCACCATGCTTTGGAGTTGCTCTTGGGCTTTGGCGGTGGTGATCCGAGCTTTAAGCATTTCTTTCTTAGTCTTAGCTTCAGAAATCTTGCTTTCCAACTGGATTAAGTTGCGCTTGAGGGTTTCAACTTGAGTGCTTTGGGTATCCAAACTAGCTTTGAGGGCTGCGCTGGTGTCAGTATAAGTTTTCTTGCGCTCTAGAGCTTGTCGTGCTAGGTTCTCATCACCTTTTTGCAGCGCTAGTTGGGCATTACGTTGCCACTTATTAATTTCATTTTGGGCATCATTGTACTGTTTTTCGCTGCGTTTTTGGGCGGCGATCGTCTGGGCTACCCCCTGACGCAGCTGAACTAAGTCTTCCTGCATTTCCAGGATAGCTTGTTCTAACATTTTTTCGGGGTCTTCGGCTTTGTTAACCAGGTCATTAAGGTTAGAACTAACTACTCGTTTAATGCGATCAAATAATCCCATAACTTTGTTTTTCCTTGTGTGGTTTACGCTTTTTGTTGGACAGTTAGCTTTTTTACTTTTTAATAGCTACCTATTTTAATGTAATCTTTCCGGTTTGAATCAGTACCTCCCAACAACTCTTAATTGTTAAGATATCTCCAAATAGGGGTAATTAGCCGAACTTCAAGAGTCTTGACTTTTGGGTAACTGCTGCGCTGTCGTTTGGTTCTCCTCGGTGAGAAGACTGTTGTGCTGTGTGTTTTCTGCCTGGTTTAAAACCTGCACCTTCATCGCTGCCAATTCGGCATCTACATTAGATTCTAAAGAAGTAAATTGTGTTTCTAAGTCGTCGCCACTGAGTTGAGCGATTGCTTCTGATTTGGCTTCTATCTGCAAAACTTTTTCTTCCATCCGTTCAAAGGCACTTAGACTGCTGGTGGCAGAAACTCCGCCGAGCATTTCTTGGAGGCGATAGGATGCTTCGGCAGAACGGGCGCGAGCAATATACATATCTTTTTTTATTTTCGCCTCGGCAATTTTTAACTCTAGCGATCGCATATCCTTTTTCAGCCTAGCTACTATCTCGTTTTGCTGCTCTATCTGGGAAGAGAGGGCTGTAAAGGTTTCTTTATAAGCTTGGCGCTTAGTTAAAGCTTCGCGTGCTAGAGGTTCATTATCTTGTTGCAGGGACAATTGGGCGCGGCGATACCATTCTTCTGTTTGAGACTGAGCCGCCGCAGCTTGTCGTTCAGTGCGTTTTTGGGTAGCGATCGCTTGTGCTACACCCTGCCGCAATCGCACCAGATTTTCCTGCATCTCCAACACAGTTTGCTCCAGAATCTTTTCTGGATCTTCTGTACTGCCGATCAGACCATTGAGATTAGCACGAATCACCCGCAGGATACGCTTGATTAATTCCATATCGGCTCTCCATTCACGAAACTCAGTGCTAATGAGTGCTGAGTAATGAGTGCTGAGTAATGATTACTTAGTTAAGGTTCTGAGTATAATAATTTTTGTCGTAGGATCGTAAACAAGCAAGATTTTGTCTCTACTACTCAGCATTCTTCACTCAGCACCGTTATCTCATAGTATCGTAGATTATTGCAACTCATGGCTGCTGAACCCGTGCCTTGATTCCTTTTCTCTGTAACAGTTGCATATGTTGTTTTACTTGCTCTTTAGTCTTAAAAGCACCTAGATAAATCAATTGTTTGCTGGGTGATAAATAAGCATCGGGAATTACTCGCTGTGCTGAGGCCAAAGCCCCTCCTTCATTGTCTATGACCACATGATATAACCCATCTGTTCCTGGTTTGATTTCTGCATTCTGCTTTGGTGAGGTTGCGATCGGAGGCAAACTCAGGGGAGGCAAGGGCTGTACCGTCGGTAGTGGTTCTAAGGCGATCGGATTTGTCGGTATTAGGACTGTGTTGGCTTCAGGTAATGCTGCTTGAGGATTTGCGGAGTTTTGGGGAACGACTGGATTAGGCACTACTGCGGCTGGTTGAATCTTGGGTTTTAAGCCAACCACATCATTAGCATCTCTCACCTCAGGAAACTCTTCGGCAGCTAGATTGGGATACTTAGGTATAGATGTGCTTGGTGGCTGGATCTGAGGTTGGACATTACTGCCAACTTCCTCAGTAGTTTCTGGTGCAGGAGACGAGTTCTCGTTAAACAACTTGCTTAAATTCCATTGTGACAAGCTTTTGGGATTGAACACTACATAACCCAAGGTAAGACTCGCTAACAGTAGCAGCAACATAGAGCCGATACCCAAAGGTGATAGCAAACTGTCGCTAGGATTGCTTGGCTTCTTGGTTTCTGGTTGCTCTTCTGTCAGACTTCGTAGCAGTGCTTCACTAGATTCCAAATAGTCATCTGGCGGCTTATGAGCGTCATCCGGCTGGACGAGATTTTCGCTCTTAGTATCTTTAACAACTGCTGGCACGATGCTGGTAGTAAAGTTGGGCGGGGGTGGTGGAAGTTGAGTTGGCGTTTTTGCAAAATCAGAGGTGGAAGGCATATTGAAATTATTCAGTTGCTCCATCTTTGCCGCAGGTGGTGCTGGGTTCCTCTGAAGATTTACGGCTAGAGATGCAGGTGGTACATCAATTTCTGTCGTAGGTGGTGCTGGGTTTTCCTGAGGATTCACAGGTACAGATGCAGGTGGAACGTTGATTTTAATTTCCGTTACTGACGACTGAGTTGTACCCGATGTTGTAAGAATGGCAGTCAACGGTTGGGGTTGACTGCTGATAAAACTCCCAACACGGTGCTGGTTCGCTGTCCTCGAACCATTTCGCGTGCGTCGGTATCGAGCTAACTCTTGATCTAGCGGTACCTCTAAACTCGCTAGTGCTACTGCTAATACTGGTTTCAACTCAGGTGTTTTAGACGATTGAATATCGGAATTATTCAGGGGGTTTTGAGTCATTGTCTCTGTGTTTCAAAGTAGACTGCTGGAATTAACTTTAGATACATTTGTGCCAATATTAGCGAAAATTATCTAAATAGATATAGGAATACGATTTGATTTATGACAATATCTAAGTATGTGTAGGGTGTGTTATCGCGTAGCGTAACGCACCAAAGTCTTCAGATGGTGCGTTATGCCTCTGGCTAACGCACCCTACGTATATTTCAAAAATCAAATATGAGTCCTATAGACTGGATGTTGGGCATTGGACACTGGGAACTAGACAAGAGAGATTTTCAGACTTTGTTGTGAAGGATAGTTAGTTCATGGGGTCTATCTTGGAAATAAGTAAGTAGGTGAGAAGAAATCAAAATAGATTAAGTAATGTAAAAAATCTTGAGATGACTTTGTAGTGTACCCCTTCGGGGAAGCAAGCTACGCGTAGCGTCTCGTAGAGAGGGCTTCAGCGCTCAAATTAAGACTAAAGTCCTTACTACAAACCTTGAATTATTCACGCCGCTCTACTTAGAGTATGGGGGTGAGGGGTAATAGGGAAGCAGAGGGGCGAGAAAACTGCTAACTTCTAACTCACCACTCAGGACGGGCTAAACGCCCCGCTACCGCTAATATCACTCAGCACTTTTAATGATGTCGTTGAAATCAATTGATCATATTTTAGATGTTCTGGAAAAACAGGCTAAATGGCAAGAGCAACCATTTCAACGCTTGCTTAAGTGTTGGACAGAAGTTGTTAGTCCAGTAGTCGCCGCACATACTCGACCATTGTCGATTCAACGCGATGTTTTATGGGTAGCAACTTCTAGTGCTGCTTGGGCGCAAAATCTGACTTTTGGTCGCACATCTCTGCTTTTAAAGTTGAATAAAAAGCTGCCAACACCTTTGGTTGATATTCGCTTCTCTACTGCTAGCTGGCATAATCCATCTGTGGAGAGAAAACAGCAACAAACGGTTTTGCCTCATGAGCATCCTAGTTACCTTGGTGATGATATTAGCCGCCCTGATATGACACCCACTAAGGATGTGAATGCTGCTTTTGGACATTGGGCTAAAATCATGCGATCGCGATCGCATGGCTTACCCCTTTGTCCCCAATGTCAATGTCCCACCCCACCCGGTGAACTCCATCGCTGGGCAGTCTGTTCGGTCTGTGCTGCTAAACAGTTTTGAAAAAATTCGGTATTGAGAAGTTAGGGTAACTCCAGTCACTCTTGGGTTGAAGTTTGAATCTCGACCTTGATTTATTAGATGATTATTTGAGCATAATTTATCCGAAAATGATTTGCTGTTACCAAATAGAAAAATTCCAATTCTTTAGAAAATAGGGATTTTATTGTTGAATTCAGTCAACTGTGGTAACAAATACAAGCTATTTATCTAAAATTGTCTGCCTTAAACTATTCTAATGAGGAAGTTGAAAGGCTAAATAAATTAAAAGTATTAGTTTTACTCTTGATCCCTAATAAGTTTTAGCCCAAATCTATGGGTAAGCACTCTTAGGAACATTGAAAAATATAACAAGAATATAAAAATATCCTAAAGTTTACTTTTTCGTTGGGATCGCTGAAACCTAGAGAAGATAATGACTTTTTGGCTCTTGTCTATCTTTATATATAGAAGCAAAATAGAAGGGTGAACTTCAGTCTAAAACCGCACTAAAGATGAACCCAAATGAAACCCATTAAAGTTTTAGCATCTGCCTGTAGATATTGCCGTCATTACCAACCAGAAGGTCGCCGTGGTGGAATGTGTCAGCAATTGGGAGCACCAGTTAAATCAACTTGGAAAGCTTGCTCTTTGGCGCTCCCACCTTTTGCACCTTCTTGGGAAACCTTGGAAGATGCTTGGGGTTTGCCAGATGCAACACCAGTTTTAGCTTCTTCTCAATCCCTAGCTTCAGGTTTAGACAATGCTGCTCTTGCCCCTGTACAGGAAATGAATATCTTTGTATCCGAAGAGGCCAAGACTAAAGCAGTGGTTATTTAGTCACCCATTATTACTGGACTGAGTTTGTAGTCTGCTTAAAATAAGATTTGTTTTTAAGATTTTTAGTGCTTTAAAAGTTGATATCTACAAAAATCGCACCCTTTAGATAAGATGCGATTTTTGCAATTTTAAGGTAGCCAAGGAAAAGAGCGGAAATCTGGTGGACGCTTTTCAAGAAACGCTTGTTTGCCCTCAGACCCTTCTTCTGTCATGTAATAGAGCAAGGTAGCATTGCCAGCGAGTTCTTGTAAACCAGCTTGTCCGTCACAATCAGCGTTGAACGCGGCTTTGAGACACCGAATTGCGATCGGACTTTTTTCTAAAATCTCCTGTGCCCATTCAATCCCTTCGGCTTCTAGTTGTTCGACTGGGACGACGCAATTAATTAAGCCCATTTCTAGAGCTTGTTGGGCATCATATTGGCGGCAGAGAAACCAAATTTCTCGGGCTTTTTTTTGTCCCACGATGCGGGCGAGATAGCTAGCTCCAAAACCACCGTCGAAACTGCCGACTTTGGGGCCAGTCTGTCCGAAAATAGCGTTATCGGCGGCGATCGTAAGGTCGCAAATCAAGTGTAAAACGTGTCCACCGCCGATCGCATATCCAGCCACTAAAGCAATCACAACTTTCGGCATGGAACGAATTAAGCGCTGTAAGTCCAGTACATTCAATCGGGGGATGCCAGTATCGTCTACATAACCCCCATGTCCCCGCACACTTTGATCGCCACCGGAACAGAAGGCATATTTGCCATCAGTGTGTGGGCCATAACCAGTAAATAAGACAACACCAATAGTAGTATCTTCACGAGCATCACAGAAAGCGTCGTACAGTTCAAAGACAGTTTTAGGACGAAAAGCATTGCGTTTGTGGGGACGGTTGATGGTGATTTTTGCAATGCCATCGTTTTTTTGATACAGGATGTCTTCGTAGGTTTTGGCAGTTTCCCAGTTCATTTGCATTGGTATGAAGTGCGCTGTTGTGCTTGAGAATTTTATCGTGGTCTTGGGGACAAGCGATACCTGCGGTGGGCTACACTTACGCTAAAATTGGTGTCTCAAGCCTTTACAATCTGGTAATTGTCTAGGTGTTGAGGAATAAAAATGCGACGTGACACCATTTTCTACAAATTATTTAAGCAATTTCCAGGATTGTTGTTTGAATTGGTAGATGAACCACCTCCAGAAGCGGAAAACTACCAGTTTGAATCAGTTGAAGTCAAAGAAACGGCGTTTCGGATTGATGGAGTGTTTTTACCTCCCGCTAATGCAGTTTCCAAAACCGTCTTTTTTGCGGAAGTGCAGTTTCAGAAGGACGAAGACTTATATCACCGCTTCTTTAGCGAATTGTTTTTGTTTCTCTACCGCCACTCTATCCGTTACGATGACTGGTTTGGTGTAATAATTTTTGGTTCTCGTAGTCTTGAACCCTCCAACTCAACGATTCACCGCGCTTTGTTGGAAAGTGGTCAAATCAGGCGGGTTTATCTAGATGAGTTGGGGGATTTGCGACAACAACCTTTGGGATTGGGTTTGATGTTGCTGACAAATGTGACTTCTGAAGCTGAAGCCGTTGAAGGGGCGCGGTTTTTGTTGGAGCAAGCAGAACAACAATCGGAGCAAGCGATAATTGATTTAATTACGACGATTATCGTCTACAAGTTTTCTAACCTTAGTCGAGAGGAGATTCAAGCGATGTTGGGACTGAATTTGGAAGAACCACGGGCTATTTTGGAAGCCAAGGAAGAAGGCCGAAAGGAAGGAAAGATCGAAGGAAAGGTTGAAGGACGAGAGGAAGGAAAAGTCGAAGGAAAAGTTGAAGGAAAGGTTGAAGGAAAGGTTGAAGGAGAAAGAACGATTGTTTTACGACTATTAAATCGACGCGTGGGTAATATTCCTGATGCGCTTCTGTCACAGATTCAAGGGTTATCGGTGGAACAGTTGGAAACTTTAGGTGATGCTTTGTTGGATTTCTCTACTCTTGCTGATTTGTCAGGGTGGTTACAAGGTCAGCCAAGAGGGTAAATTTCACGCAGAGGAGAAAGGCGATACCTGCGGTGGGCTACGCCTACGCACTCAGGTAAAATTCTCATAGCTACTAAGCTTTGATGAATGTAAAGCTGGAAGACACGCCGGTATATCAGGAAGGGTGCAAGAAAGAGTGCGATCGCTCATCCTGCAACTGTTAAAACGACTATTTGGTAAAATTGCTGAGGAACTTTTTTTATAGATTCATGTAGTTTATAGTTAAAAACTGTATTAATTATAGCAATCGAGGTCGTCATTTGATTTCATTCAGTAGCTACAAAATAACTGCATCTAGGTGGACTACCATATTTGACTCACCATTCTACCCAGATTCTTTAGATGAAGCTAAAATGCTCTACGAGAAAGTTTTGGAGCGTTTCATAGAATTGGTAGACGAAGCAACAAACTCTGCAAATTTACTCGAAATTATTACAAAAGAGCCTGATCCTTTACGTATTCAACTTCTGAGAGTATTTCGGAGGTATGTATCACCAGATACGACAGTAGAAATGACCAAGAAAAAACGTGATATTCCCAGTATAGTTAACGATTTTGGTGATAGATTTCGTAGTTTAGAAGAGGTTAGAAGAAATTTGAAAAGTCGTCCTGTACCCGATGAAACTTTGATGGCTCTTCTTTTAGAACAGAGTAAACGCGGGCAAAAAGGCTATGACTTGACAGAAGCGTTTTTCTTATGGTTTGACAGAGTATTTGGTAAAAACTATATAATTCAGGGGCCAGTTCGTGCTGGAAAAGATGTAATGCTTGATAAGGTTTTGAATAATTGGGAAGCTCAAACTCCAGCAGATATTTTTATATCTCGATTAGATGGAACCCCATTAGTAGTTGGATTTGCTCGTTATGACTCTGATAGAGGGGGTTCTCAAGAAGATGATCGAACTGGTGGGAATCGAGATAAAGCAACTGATATTCTAAGGTATGCTGATACCTATAAAGTGGCTTTAAAAGTATTTTATTTGAATGATGGTCCAGGATTACTACTAGGATCTATGTGGAATGATTACGCTCGTCTAGAAAGCTATGGTACTGGCAAAATAATGGTATGCACCCTGAAAATGCTTGATGAGAGATTTACGCAAGATTGGCTTGAAAGTTAAGTTTGCTATCCCAATCATCTATTACACTATCAGAGATAAACTCTAACTCTGGTGTTTCTTCAATATATAAATCTAGACCGCTTCGTAAAATTCTATTTATACCTATTAAGGATTTTTGTTCATATTTAGCAGAACTATTTCCGTTAATGAAGTCACCCATTACTTCTGTTCCTTTAACTAAACGCTGAACTATTGTAGCTATAGCAAGTTGTGAATTATCAATAGCTATCCATTTTCTACCTAACTCTTCAGCTATAGCAGCAGTAGTTCCACTTCCAGCGAAAGCATCTAAAACAATATCTCCCTCATTAGACGATGCTAGAATTATTTGTTTGATCATATCTGGATTTTTTTCTGTTGGATAGCCAGTAATTTTAATATTTTGATTATAAGCATCCTTGAAATCAAGCCAAATATCTTGGACTGAAATACCCTGACTATTGTCGAAATAAACTTTTCTTCTTGGGTTCCCTGTTGGTGACCAGTAAATCTCTCCGCGTGCATCCATTTCGTCTAAAGTTTCTGGAGTATATTGCCAGTGTTTACCTTGAGGAGGTAGTATTCCTCTCCAGGGTTGACCTGTTGCACCTTTTCTTACACCTGGTGCATGAACAGGAACTTTCTTATAAACTCTTCCAGTCTCCTTTTCAACATATTGATACTCTTTCTTTGCAGTAGTTTCAGTCCAAGGATTAAAAGGCTGATTCCATATATAATTATCTGTTTTTGTGTAAAATAAAATGTAGTCAGCAGTGTTTCCGTACTGTTTACGCGTATAGTTTTTTGGGTTACATTTTTTCCTGGTAATCCAATTGCGAAAGTTTTTAGAACCAAAAATTTCGTCCATTATAATTTTAATAGTACAAGCCATCTTGTCATCTAAATGTATATAAATAGAACCTTCATCAGATAAAATCTCTCTTAGTAAAATCAGTCTTTGACGTAAAAATTCTAAGTATTCCGCACCTTCCATTAGGTCGTGGTAAGCATGGTCTCTTTGACGAGATTCAAAACTACTTCCTGTCGCATAGGGTGGGTCAATATAAATTAAACTAACTTTCCCAGCGACAGTATCATCGTTCAAAAATGAACTAAGAACTCTTAAATTTTCTCCATATATTAATCTGTTTCTTGGATGTTCATCTACACTTATCATCCGGTGTAATTTGGCTACCGGAATTCTTAATATATCTTCTCTAGGAATTTTGCCTTCATATTCCAAACGAAAAGGAATTACATTTTGTTTTTTACTCTTACGACTATTTCTACTAGGTATTCCTGTTGCCATTTGAGTTAATATTTATCTTCTATTTGTTTTTTACTTTTATCCCTTTGCAGGAACTCATCTAAGTCTTTTTTTCTGATACGCCAAATTCTTGGCCCCACTTTTGTCGCTTTAAGATTATTTGATGATATCCATCTTTGTACAGTTCTTTGGTGAACACGAAGGAGTTCAGCCACTTCAATAGTTGTCAAAAACGAAATATCTTCTTCACTCTCATTATTGTTATGTTCTGCATCTTGTCGCATTTGTCGCTAAATTCGCTAGAGTCGTTATTGTACTACTAATTATAATACTTTGCAAGGGTGAGCAGCGCCAGTACTTGAAAGGCTTGGGGTAAAGTACTTTTAAATTTGATGCCACAAATGCTATGTTTTTATACTCCAATTCAGCAACACCTAATAAGATAGTTAAATTCCAATATCTGCGGCAAACTTTCTCAAATTATCCTGTCGCCACTTCGCATCTAGTTTACGATTTGTCCGCAACTCCAAAACCCGAATTCCTTTAGTTGGAAGTAGGTTTAATCTTTGCTGTAAATGCTCCCAAGAAGTAATAAATTCATGCTGCACATTATAAGTAGCGCATAACTGAGCGAAATCAATATCCTGAGGAGTGCCAAAAAACTCTTCAAATGGTGGATCAAATTTGGCAATGGGTAACATTTCAAAAATGCCACCGCCATTGTTGTTAATTAACACAATCGTCAGATGTCCGACAAACTTATTGCGGATTAAAAAACCATTGGTATCATGCAACAGCGCTAAATCTCCTGTTAACATCACACTACTTTGCTGACGATGTGCCATTCCTAAAGCTGTGGATAATGTGCCATCAATGCCATTTGCACCCCGGTTAAAGTGCGATCGCACTCCTAAATTATTCGGTTTCCAGAAATATTCCACGTCCCGCACAGGCATACTATTGGCAATAAACAGAGGCGTTCCTGGCGGTAAAATCTGAGAAATTAACCAAGCTGCTTTACTCTCAATTATTTCATCTATTTTCCCCATAGTCTGGTCAACAACTAACCTAACCTTAGCTTCCGCATCACACCATTTCTGTAGATAGTGTGAGGAGAAAGATAAATTTATCTCCTCTACTTTTATATTTTCTACAGATATCCGTAAATGCTTCGTTCTCCCATGTAAAGGGTCGAGGTTTTGGTCACTGGGGTCAATTACCCAGCGTCGCGGTTGGGTTGCATCTATCCAGTTACGCAGTTCTTTACTTGTTGGCATTTCACCTACCTGAATCACCATTTTGGGCGCTAACTGCTTTGCTAGTTGCTGATTTCGCAAAATCAAATCATAAGTAGAAATTAAATAAGGGTTGAGTTCCGCATAATTTCTCACTGGGGAAAGTCCCTCAGCTAACACAGGCCATTGGAGAGTTTGGGAAAGTTGCGCGATCGCTCTACAATATTCCTGTGGTTGCTGTGGTTGGGCAACACCTGCGATAATAATACCGCGATCGCATTCCTTCCAAATGGGGAGTAGGGAGTGGGGAGTGGGGAATGGGATAATATTTGTTATTCCTGCGAAGAAGTCTTCTGGTTGAAACTGCGATTGCAAATAACTCAAGTCAGTTCCATCAGGAACAGGCGCTAAGGGATCGCGAAAGGGAATATTCAAATGTACTGGCCCCTTTGTCGGAGTTTGCGATCTTTCCCAGCTATGAATCACTGTTTGCCGTAGATAAGCTAGCATTCCCAGATCAGCGGAGGGTAAGGCTAACTCCGTTTGCCAATTTGGGTAATTTCCATATAATCTCAATTGATCTATAGTTTGCCCAGAGTGACAATCTCGCAATTCTGGCGGTCTATCGGTGGTTAATAACAACAGTGGTACACGACTATATGAGGCTTCAATGACTGCTGAATAAAAATTTGCTCCTGCTGTACCAGAGGTGCAAAGGATCGCCACAGGCTGTCCGGTTGCTTGAGCTTGTCCCAAAGCAAAAAAGGCGGCGGAACGTTCATCGAGGATGGAAATCGCTTCAATCTCAGGTACTTGTTGGGCAAAGGCGATCGCTAGGGGTGTAGAACGTGAACCAGGACAAATGATCACACAAGTCAATCCCAACCGTTTTAGCGTCTCTGTTAAAATATAAGCCCAAAGTTGATTAACATTTTTAAAGGCGATCGGCATTAAATCAAACATAGCGATAAAACAATTTTAGATTTTATCTAGGGAAATTCAGTTTAAAATCCATCTGGGAAAGTTGGGTAAAGAGAAGTGCCAGGGAGGGAAGCCGATCCTCGGAACTTCAAAAGCAGCTTGACCTAAAGACGGGTTGTAAGCCAACCCCGCCACACAAGTTTGTGGGAGAGAAAATCTCTAAGCAAACTTGCTCTACTCTCTACAAAATGTACAATTTGCTCTCAAACTCTTATGGACTTTATTCATTTAACGGGGATTCGCTGCTATGGCTACACTGGCTATCTGCCAGAAGAACAGGTGCTAGGACAATGGTTTGAGGTGGATGTAAAGTTATGGTTGGATATTTCCACAGCGGCCAAGACTGACGCGATCGCAGACACTTTAGATTATCGCAGCGTCATTAGCTTGATACAACATCTAGTGAAAACGTCTAAATTTGCTTTAATAGAGAAATTGGTAACAACGATCGCAGATTCTATTCTCCAAGAATACCATCGTGTAACACAAGTCCAAGTCATTCTGAGCAAACCTGCCGCACCTATTCCAGACTTTGGTGGCAAAATTAGCATTGAACTGACTAAAACTAAGTCCAACCTCTAAATAACAAAACGTGTTTTTCTTGTCAATATCTACAAGCTAGCAAAGAAAGGGGGTTTATGTAGAGTGTGGAAGTATCTGACAAAGAGAATCTTTCCTGCCATTGCCCCCAGCAGCGCTCATTTTCAAAATGCACTGCACTTGTTCGCTGTTTAAAAATATTCGATGAGTTATTGTATCGCTTGGTGACAAACTGCGTGATGGAAAAATTACCACATAATAGTTTTCTTCCACAAGATGCTTCTGCTTGGAACAATATAGAAACGAGAGTTTTTGACCGAAGCTTAGTTATTATTCCATAAATAAATTAGATTCTACATGAAAAAACTCTCCCAGCTTACGCGCTTGTTCTGTATTTATCTTTTTTTGTCCATTTAAAATATTATCAAGCAAATCTTGTGTTCCTAAAACCGCTACTAAATCATCTCTACTTCTCTCAGATTCCTCTAAAATAAATAACAACATAGATACAGGATTATTCTGCTGGCTTGGCTGATAATGTTCTTGTTCAAACTTTTCAATTAAAGTAATTGATAACTGATAAAATTCGTCTTCTTCTGGGGTGCGTTCCCGGTGCATTAAATCTTCTACTATCCCTAAAGCTTGCTCATTCTCAACTTCACTTTTTATCAGCTTGGGAAGATAAGCTGTTAATAATTCCTTGTATTTATCTGGATTAAAAGTAATGGTCATCTTTCCAGTTCTCCTTGTCGTATTCCGCATGGGTTATGCATCGTCCCTGATCACAAAAAGACTTTAAATAACTATTTCAAACAGATGCGATCGCACCACCAGTAAATGCATCAGTTTGCGATCGCCTCGCCCCTGTCACCCCTACGCTATTGAAGCTGCAAACGCTTATTTGCTAAGATTTCCAATGCGATAACATTGAAATAGGGCAACTTCTCATCACCATGCCAACATCTACAATTGACGATAAAGACGCAGCAGCTATCCAAGCCGCAAAAGTTGGGGTTGCTATATGCGATCGCTCCCTCTGGGGACGCATCAAAGTCTCTGGCGACGATTGCCTCAACTTTCTGCACAACCAAAGTACTAACAATTTCCAAATACTCAAGCCGGGACAAGGTTGTGATACGGTTTTCGTCACCTCTACAGCCAGGACAATTGATTTAGCAACCGCCTACGTTACAGAAGACGCAGTAATTCTGCTAGTTTCGCCCAATCGCCGCCAGTTTCTGCTGGAATGGCTGGATAAATATATTTTCTTTGCCGATAAGGTGGAATTATCTGATATTACAGAATACACCAATACCTTTAGCCTCATTGGACCAGGAAGCGACGCTATTTTAGAAAAGTTGGGTATTGGCGAACTCATCGGGCAACCTTACGGTAGTCACCAAGTATACACGATTGCTCCTGCGGAGGGAGTGCGAATTGCTGTGGGTAGTGGGTTAGCTGCCCCCGGATATACTTTGACTTTCCCATATACTGACAAAGCAACGATGTGGAACAAATTGTTAGAGGCTGGGGCAGTAGAGATGAGCGATCGCGCTTGGGATGTGTTACGAATCATCCAAGGCCGCCCCGCCCCAGATGCTGAACTTACAGATGATTACAATCCTTTGGAAGTTGGTTTGTGGCAAACAATTTCTTTTAATAAAGGTTGCTATATTGGGCAAGAAACCATTGCCCGGTTAAACACATATAAAGGTGTAAAACAACACCTTTTGGGTATCAGGCTCAGTGCCCCTGCGGAAATTGGAAGTGCGATCGCAGTCGGAGATGAAAAGGTGGGCAAACTTACCAGTTATACAGAAACTGCTGATGGTTACTTTGGACTAGGTTACATCCGTAGCAAAGCTGGTGGCGTGGGCTTAAAAGTTCAAGTGGGAGAAACTGAGGGTGAAATAGTAGAAATCCCGTTTGTTTCTCACGAGTACCCATAAGCAATTCAAAGAAAAATATCTTCCTCTTTATTGCGAATGCCGTGACAAAATTCATCTACCCAAGAAGCTAGACTACGAGCATTAGTGGGTGGTAAATTCACTTTGCTAACATCTTGTGGTGGCATATTGGGATGTTTGCCGTTGCTCTTAACCTCAGTAGTAATTGCTAGCGATCGCACTGGTTTGCCATTACTCTTAATCTCTGTAGTAATTGCTAGGGATGTACCGAAAGGCAGTCGAGCAGATAGTGATGTCTGAGGACTAGCTGCAAGGCAACTACGCACTGTTTTGTCGTTGTTTTTAACTTCGGTAGTTAATGCCACAAATGGTATAGTTTTGGCCTTGCTATCAACCTCCGTAGTCGTTGTCAGCAATGCTACAGAAGGGAGGCGTTTAAGGGATGGCGATCGAAGTGGTTGATATTCCCTTGGTAAACTGGGAGGTGGCGTTTTTACCGGAGTATCTGGAGCAATTTTAGTAGCAAATGCAGCTACCAACTCAGGCTTACGTGTGCGAACTACCTCACCGATAGCTATAAATGATGGCACAAGTTGCTCGGTGCGTGGCAAGTTGGAGTCTATAATCTTGGCAAGAGGATAAGGCGTAAGCTTACTGGCAGTTACAACCGATGACAGATGTTTATCCTCAGAATGCTTCTCATCTGGCGACTCGCTTTCAACTTGGCTTGTAGCCAGAGAATTTTCTGATGTTATTAAACGTAACTCTTCATCAGGATTGAAGTTAAGACCTAAAGCGGCGACTATTTTATCTGGATCGTTATTCAGATCCAGCATAAAAGCAAGTATTTCATCAAACTGGGGTTCCAAAACAGATAGTGTTGCCAAAATAAAACCAGACAAAGGACGGCGCAGACTATCGTAAGTGCCCCAAATTCGCATTTTGACTAGCCAGGAAATATTTTGCTCGTAGTAAATCAGCCACTTTTGTTTTAAGGATTGACGCAGATGCTGGATATTCATTGGATGCCTCGCTTCAGTCAACAAGATTGTAGATGTTATTTGTTCTTTATCCTTTGTCATTTGTCCTTTGTCAAAAGTCGGAAGCTAATGACTAATGACTAATGACTAATGACTAATGACTAATGACTAATGACTAATGACTAATGACTAATCTATTGAAAGTCCTTTTGAGGCTAGCCATTCAGGGTTGAATATCCGTGACTGATACCGAGAACCACTATCACACAAGATGGTAACAATGGTATGTCCTGCTCCCAACTGCTTTGCTAGAGCAACAGCTGCCCCAACATTAATACCCGTTGAACCGCCCATCAATAGCCCATCTTTTCTCAGCAGTTGGTAAACTACCCGTAAAGCTTCTTTGTCATCGATTTGGATAGCATCATCAGCAGGTGCGCCTTCCATGTTGGCTGTGACACGACCGTTACCGATGCCTTCGGTGATGGAACTTCCTTCCATCTTGATTTCGCCG
Organism: Chroococcales cyanobacterium; assembly: GCA_038249935.1. Classification (GTDB taxonomy): domain Bacteria; phylum Cyanobacteriota; class Cyanobacteriia; order Cyanobacteriales; family Nostocaceae; genus Nostoc. The sequence goes on along the minus strand of JBBSCU010000017.1, from coordinate 2,244 downwards.
GTTTTGACATAGCTATAAAGTCCACTACCCAACGGATCGGCAACAACGCATTTAATCGCCGGATTTTGTTCTTTCAAGTACAATGCCACACCAGCAAAAGTACCACCAGTACCAGTTGCAGCTATCCAGGCATCTATTTTACCATCTGTCTGCTCCCAAATCTCCCGCCCTGTAGTTTCGTAGTGGGCGCGGCGGTTGGCTAAGTTATCAAACTGATTCGCCCAAATAGCATTTTCTAACTCAGCAGCGACTCTGCCAGATAGCTTGACGTAGTTGTTCGGGTCTTTGTAAGGTACAGCAGGGACGGGACGGACTTCTGCTCCTAGTGCTGTTAGTGCGTCTATCTTTTCTTGTGACTGAGTATCAGGAATAATAATTAGGCATTTGTAGCCTTTGGCGTTGCAAATATGTGCTAGTCCAATGCCAGTATTACCAGCGGTTCCTTCGACAACGGTGCCACCAGGTTTGAGTAGACCTTTCGCTTCAGCGTCTTCGATGATGTAAAGTGCGGCGCGGTCTTTGACGGAACCACCAGGATTGAGAAATTCTGCTTTACCAAGGATTTCACACCCTGTTTCTGCACTGAAGCTGTTTAAGCGAATCAGGGGAGTGTTGCCAACAGCGCCGACAAAGCCATTTTTAATATCCATTTTGACTGTACCTGTGTTTTCATCTATAAAAATTTTGACTCATAGCGGTGGCATGATTTAAAAGTAAGGTAAATTCTTGCTGTCAATCAATTTTCAACACAGGATCTTTGAGATGGTTCAAGTCAACTTTAACGTTTGGGGTAACGGTTCTATCAACCGTTCGGGGCGCATTAGTTCTGATGCACCAACCTATGTTATTATTCATGGTTATCAAAACACTGGTGGTAATGCAGGTAATAATTACAACCCTGCCGACTGGATGGAAAACATCGCCCAAACTATTCGACAGCGCGAGTCTAATGCTAATACCATTTAACGATCGCCTGTTTGGAGATGACGGTATCGACGTGCTGACAGGAGCAGATGCATCAGTTGGCAGAGGTGTTGGTGAAGTTGACCGCTTGACTGGTGGCACTGGAAGCGATCGCTTTGTGCTAGGTACTACTGTGGGTGTCTTCTACAGCGATGGCAATATCAGCACTTCTGGACTGGGTGACTATGCCCTAATTGCTGATTTTAATGCTTTAGAAGACACGATCCAATTGTCTAGCTTTAATGCTAGTTATAGCTTGGGAGCAGTGCCGACTGGTTTTACCACAGGTACAGCCTTATTTGTCAATGAAAGTAGTCTCGAACTAATTGCGATCATTCAAAGCACCACCAGCCTCAGCCTTAGTGCCAGCTATTTCGTAACTGTCTAAGTAGAGGATTTCATTAATTCGTAGCAAATTCAATTTGGTAATATTCTGCAATGGCAATGCGTTCTCTTGCAATGGCATTGCAGAGTATTACAATACCAATGCGTTCCTCTGCATTTAAAAACGCTTCTTATACCAATTCACGAAAATCTTGATACATATAGATTTTTCGTAAGGGTTTAGCAGTGCTAAACCCTTACCCACGCATTTGTAACTTTATTAAAGTGAAATGGTATTAGCCGCGATTCCCATTCAGATGCGGTACAACGTTATATCCCAAGGTGTAGGGGCACGGCATGCCGTGCCCCTACGGGTGTACTCACGTAAACGAGAACTGCTATAGCCGCGATTTTAATCGTTAGGCGTAATTCTTGGCAAAGATGTAACTAAAATCAAGTAATCTAAAAAACACAGACTATATTTTGATACTATTTAAGACCGGACTCTTTAAATATTGATTGACGTATGAGCAAAGGTACCCTGTTTGATAAAGTTTGGGACTTACACACCGTTGGTACACTTCCCTCAGGGCTGACGCAACTATTTATCGGACTTCACCTAATTCATGAAGTCACCAGTCCTCAAGCTTTTGCAATGTTAGGCGAGCGAAATTTAAAAGTACTGTTTCCAGAGCGTACTGTTGCCACAGTCGATCATATTGTGCCAACAGAAAATCAGGCACGTCCCTTTGTCGATCGCTTGGCAGAGGAGATGATCCAGGCGCTTGAAAATAACTGTCAAGAAAATGGCATCACTTTTTATAATATTGGTTCTGGTAATCAGGGTATAGTTCATGTCATCGCTCCAGAACAAGGGCTGACGCAACCAGGAATGACGATCGCTTGTGGAGATAGCCACACTTCGAGTCATGGGGCTTTTGGTGCGATCGCATTTGG
>JBBSCU010000016.1:0-36624 GCA_038249935.1 Chroococcales cyanobacterium | reverse complement strand
TTAGTTGCATCGACGTGCACCTTAGTTGCATCAACGTGCACCTTAGTTGCATCGACTTGCACCTTAGTTGCATCGACGTGCACCTTAGTTGCATCGACTTGCAAGAATTAACTTACCCTATGTTACGCAGTAACTCTAAAAGATTTGTGTGTACACGGTAGCCCTGTAAGGGAGAGGTGTGCACAAGGGTTAATAGCATACTTTGCGACTTTCTGCCGTCAATGTCAACTAATTTAAGTTTCCCAAATACTTAAAAATAGCTAGTTGCTAATTTCAAAACAATTAGTAACTAGCTATTTATCACAACCAACAATTAGCTGTTTCTAAGTTAGTGCTTCAGCACCACCAACAACCTCAAGGAGTTCTTGGGTAATTGCAGCTTGTCGGGCTTTGTTGTAAGAACGTGTGAGAGTATTAATCAATTCACCAGCGTTCTCACTGGCATTACTCATGGCTGTCATCCGCGCTGCTAGTTCACTAGCCGCCGATTCTTGCAGCGCCCGCAATAACTGGTTACTCAGATACAGGGGCAACAGAGCATCAAGAATCTGCACTGGGTCTTGCTCGAAAATCATGTCAGGAGCCAACGTGCGGACTGGCTTCGTCACCTTCTCCCGTTCGACTTCAAATTTACCGCCACGGGTTGTCAAGCGGAAGATTTCATCATCGGCTGCTTCTAGACCTTGCGGATCGAGGGGCAGTAAGGTTTGCACCACAGGACGGGAGCTAACCAAGGAAAGGAATTTGGTATAGATTAACTCGATGCGGTCAACTTTTTCCGAAAGGAATAAAGAAAGTAGTTGGTCAGCAATGTCATTGGCTTCCGCTGCGGTAGGGATTTGCTCTAAGCCGCTGTAGGTGGCATCAATGGGCTGATTGCGGCGTTGAAAGTATTGTGTAGCTTTGCGCCCAACGACTACAAATGTATAGTCAAAGCCTTCTGCCTTGATTTCCTTGGCGCGGTTTTCGGCACGACGGATGACGTTATTATTGTAACCGCCGCATAGTCCCCGATCGCCTGAAATAACCAACAGCCCAACTGACTTAACTTCGCGTTTTTTCAGCAGTGGTAGGTCTGCTTCTTCAAAGCGCAGACGGCTTTGTAAACTATACAATACTTGTGCCAAGCGATCGGCAAAGGGGCGAGTCGCTAGCACTTGTTCTTGCGCCCGACGCACTCTAGCTGCTGCAACTAGACGCATGGCTTCGGTGATTTTCTTGGTGTTTTTGACCGACTGAATGCGATCGCGTATTGCTTTTAGATTGGCCATAATTTTTTCCTTAGTAGTTAGTCATTTGTCCTTTGTCATTAGTCAGTAGTCATTAGCTCTATACCAATGACCAATGACTAATGACTAATGACTAATTACGCTGCTGCTTTGAAGGTCTTCTTATATTCGGTCAGTGCTTCCTTCAAGGCTGCTTCTTCTGTGTCACCTAATGCTTTGGAGGCTTGCACTGCTTGGGCATACTGAGGTTTACCAGTCTTTAAGTATTCCCGCAGTCCTTTGGTGAAGGTGGTTATTTGATTTACAGGGATGTCATCTAAATAACCATTAATACCTGCATACAAAATTGCCACTTGCTCATATACTGAGAGTGGCGAATTTTGGGGCTGCTTGAGGAGTTCGCGCAACCGTTGACCCCGTGCCAACTGGTCTTGAGTAGCTTTATCCAAGTCGGAAGCAAATTGAGCGAAGGCTTGCAGGTCGTCAAATTGGGCTAGTTCCAATTTAATCTTACCGGCAACTTTCTTCATTGCTTTGGTTTGAGCCGCAGAACCCACACGAGATACAGAAATACCAGGGTTTACAGCCGGACGGATACCAGCGTTAAACAAGTCAGAAGAGAGGAATATCTGACCATCGGTAATGGAAATTACGTTGGTGGGGATGTATGCCGAAACGTCACCAGCTTGGGTTTCGATGATTGGTAGGGCGGTCATACTGCCTTTACCTAATTCATCACTCAGCTTTGCGGCTCTTTCTAACAAACGGGAGTGAATGTAGAATACATCTCCAGGGTAAGCTTCGCGTCCGGGTGGACGACGTAGCAACAGGGACATTTGCCGATAAGCTTGGGCTTGCTTGGAAAGGTCATCATAAATTACCAAGGTAGCTTTACCCTTGTACATAAAGTACTCAGCAATACTTGCGCCTGTGTAGGGAGCGAGATATTGTAGGGTTGCTGGTTCACTGGCGCTAGCAAAGACGACGACGGTGTAATCCATCGCGCCTTTTTCTTGCAATGTCTGCACCACGTTAGCAACTGTAGAAGCTTTTTGACCGATGGCCACGTAGACACAAACTACATCTTCTGATTTTTGGTTGATGATGGTGTCGATCGCGATCGCAGTTTTACCGGTTTGGCGATCGCCAATAATCAATTCTCGCTGACCCCGACCGATGGGAATCATTGAGTCAATTGCTGTAATACCCGTTTGCATCGGTTCGTGTACAGACCGACGAGCAATAATACCGGGTGCTGGAGATTCAATCAAACGGCTTTCTGTGGACTTAATGTCTCCCTTGCCATCAATGGGAATACCCAAAGCGTTTACGACTCGTCCAATTAAGGCTTCTCCGACGGGTACTTGGGCAATTTTACCAGTGGCGGTTACAGAACTACCTTCTTGAATTTCCAGCCCTTCACCCATCAGCACCGCGCCCACGTTGTCTTCTTCTAAGTTCTGGGCGATGCCAATTGTGCCATCTTCAAATTCTAAGAGTTCCCCAGCCATAGCCTTTTCTAGACCATAGATCCGGGCAATACCGTCACCAACTTGTAGGACTGTACCAACGTTAGCAACTTTAACTTCTTGGTCGTATTGCTCGATTTGTTGTTGGATAATGCTGCTGATTTCGTCAGGTCTAATTGATATGCTCATGTGTCTAGCTGTTGAGTAATGAGTGCTGTTAGCGATAGCGGGGCGTTTAGCCCGTGCTGAGTTAAGAGTGATGAGTTAAAAATGCAAAAATTAGAAGTTAAAAGTCAAAATAAATTACTCTCCTAACTTGTACAGACGCGATTAATCGCGTCTCTCCTAACTCTTGTACAGACGCGATTAATCGCGTCTCTCCTAACTCCTGTACAGACGCGATTAATCGCGTCTCTCCTAACTCCTGTACAGACGCGATTAATCGCGTCTCTCCTATTAACCACTGGTTAAGCGCAATGAAAGGCGGCGTAACTGACCTCGTAAACTAGCGTCAATTACCTGCGAACCGACTTTAATAATCACACCACCAATTAACTCGTTGTCTACCTTGGTTTCTAGTTCTACCTGGCGAGCATTTGTGATCGCAATTACCTTTTGGATGATTGCTTGCTGTTGAGCTTCTGTGAGGGGAACGGCTGAAATTACTTCCGCTAATACGGTTTGATTCAGCTGCCGCAACAGCGCCAGATATTGTTGAAGAATTGGTTCCAAGAATGCAATGCGCCGTTTATCTACCAGTATTAGCAAAAAATTGCGTAAGTAGGGATTAGCGCCTTCACCAAGTATTTGGTTGATCAGAGCCTTTTTGCTCTCAGACTGAATAAACGGGTTGCCAAAGAAGTTTTGTAGCTGTTTGTCTGCTCTCAACAGGCCTAGGAAAGTCCGCGCTTCTTCCCCGAACTCTTCTGTCAAATTTTTTGATTGCGCTATTGACAAAAGTGCCTGTGCATAAGGCTGGGCTACTTTGACTGTCGCTACTTGACTGGTCATACATTGCCTCCGAGTTGTGCGATGCTGCGGTCAATTAAACTTTGTTGAGCATCGTCGGCAATTCCGCTTTTGAGTTGCGATTCGACTTTTTGCAATGCCAGTGTAGCAACTCGTTGTCGCAGTTGAGCGATCGCTCGCTCTGTTTCGCTGTTTAAATCTGCTGCTGCTGTTTGTCTCAAACGTTCTACGTCTTGCACTGCTTTCGCTAACAAAGCTTCTTTAGCCTTAATAGCGTTTTCTTCAGCAGATTGGCGGATGCGTTGTGCTTCTGCCTGAGATTGGGTCAACTGCTTTTGCGCTTGGGATAGGGCAACCTGTGCTTCTTTTAAGCGCCCTTCTGCTTCCTGAATTGCGGTGGCAATATTAGCTTGTCGCTCGTTCAGGATCTTGCTTAAAGCTTTACGTCCGAAGTAGAATAGTGCACCAACTAGAATCGCTAGATTGATGATATTGGTTTCAAATATGTCTAGGTTTAGACCGAAACCACCTTCTGCTGCGCCTTCTGCCATTTCAGAATGAACAGCGTTCGCTTCTGCGGCAAGTAATAAAAATGTCCCCATGATACTCATTTACAAGTGCGCTGCTCGCTTGCTAATACGTTGTATTTTCCCTTCTGGGAAATTAAGGTATCTTTCCCCAAAGGGAAATCAAGTATCTTTCCTCAAAGGGAGAAAGTGCCTTTTTTACACTTAATTAAGCGCTCTGGGACTAGCGCCCAGTTGCGCCTATGCTTTCAAGAGAACCAGTCTTGTTAGTTTATCTAACTGGAACTGACCCCAATAGTTTTTCTAGAATCTGCCGACTTAGAGCATCAACTCGTTGCTCTAAGGTACGCATAGCTTCCTGCTTTTGTTGCTCTATTTCAACAGCAGCTTGTTCTCGTTGAGACTGAGCTTCTTTTTGAGCCTCAGCGATTTTTTCGGCAGTAATTTTCTTAGCTTCTAGTTGAGCTGCTTCTACAGTAGCTTGCGATTGTCTGCGAGCGTCTGTAAGTTGCTGCTCATATTCAGTAGCTAAACGTTCAGCTTTCGCCAAGCGTTCCCGCGCATCAAGGGTATTAGTTCGGATATAATTATCGCGATCGTCTAGTGCCTTGGTCAGTGGCTTGTAGAAAATTACATTCAACAAAGCTGCTAATAGCAGGAATTGCAATGCCATGAAGGGCAAGGTAGCATCGAAATCAAACATTTCTCTCCTCTTTGGCTGGAGTAGCAGTTTTCATGGCTAGCAACATCATCCAACCTTTGATATTTTAGAGACCCATAGCCAACAAGGGTCAACTACGTTACAACTAATGCCCAAAATATTTAGATTGTAGAGGCGTGATGGTTCACGTCTCCACACTCACAAAAACTTTTAGGTCTTATCCTGCAAAGGGGTTAGCAAACAACAGTACCAAGGCAATAACCAGACCATAAATAGTCAGAGATTCCATGAAAGCCAAGGTTAATAGCAGAGTACCGCGAATTTTTCCTTCTGCTTCTGGTTGACGGGCAATACCTTCTACTGCTTGTCCAGCAGCATTACCTTGACCAATACCAGGCCCAATTGAAGCTAGACCAATTGCTAAAGCAGCAGAAAGAACTGAAGCAGCCTGCACTAATGGATCCATTTTGATTTTCCTTGGTTTGATTACAGAACTAACAAATGTACGTTAACGATTAGAAACGTGTTTTTCACGCTGCACCGAGTTCTTACCAATCGCTGTTGCGACGTTTTGAGCTTATACCGCTCGCTGGAACTGTGCTATCAACTGAAAAGCTTAATGCTCCTCATGCTCTTCTTCGCCATGTCCCTCTAGTGCCTCATGAATGTATGCTCCGGCTAGGGTAGCAAAAACCAGGGCTTGAATTGCACTGGTAAATAAACCCAAAGCCATTACGGGTAGTGGTACAAATAGAGGAACTAGCAGAACCAGCACCGCTACTACTAATTCATCCGCTAATATATTGCCAAATAGTCGGAAGCTTAGAGAGAGGGGCTTGGTGAAATCTTCGAGAATTGCGATCGGCAATAGAATGGGTGTTGGCTCTATGTATTTCTTAAAGTAGCCCAAACCCCGTTTGCTAAAACCCGCGTAAAAATACGCTAAAGAGGTCAGCAGTGCCAATGCAACAGTCGTATTGATGTCATTGGTGGGAGCCGCTAATTCACCCGCAGGTAGCTTGATGAGCTTCCAGGGAATTAAAGCCCCCGACCAGTTCGACACAAAAATAAACAGAAACAATGTGCCAATAAATGGCACCCAAGGGCGGTACTCTTTCTCACCAAGTTGGTTTTTTGCCAAATCCCGGATAAATTCTAGGGCGTATTCCATCAAATTTTGGATACCCTGGGGGATTCTTTGGATGTTGCGAGTAGCAGCTATTGAAGCCACTACTAAAATGCTAATCACAAACCATGATGTGAGAAAAACTTGCCCATGAATTTTAAGATTGCCCAATTGCCAGTAGAAATGATGACCTACTTCTAATGCGGCGAGGGGAAAAGAATTAAAGGCGTTTAAGACACTAAGCATTTGCATTCTTCAAGCATTTTCCCCAACTAGCGAGGATGGGAGTGTTGTCTTTGTGAGCCTGACTTGGTTAAGAATCAGAAATGAACGCAATTTGCACCGTATAGACGAGGAGCGTGGCTTTGTAAGTTAGAAATCCCAAAAATATGGGCAGAACCTTTAGCTCATGCAATTGAGTTGACAAGACAATCAACCCAATAAATAGAGCAAAACGAGTTTTGCTCATCCGGGTTTTCTCACTACCAAGTTGCTCAACATCTTTAGCCAGCATTTTTAAGTAAACCACACCTGTACACGCTCCAATTAAATAATTAAGAGCAATGTTTAAGGAATAAGAAATCCACACAGAGATAAAAATAACCCCCGTCAAGACAAGCGTGATTAACAATAACCTCTGGAAGAGTTCATAGAACTCTTGCATGGATTTACCTGATTCTGTATTTTCAGAACCAGTTGTAGGATCTTGTTGCGTTGTCGGAGTGGGCGCAATTGATTCGTCTGACAAGCTCACGAGACTTGAAACCAGTACACTTAAATTATGATGACCGCACATTCAGTCAGATGAATCATATCACGATGCGGTAACAATACTTTAGGAAAAAACAATTAACTTCTTGTCAGCGTTATACAGTCAGTAAAGCCGCGCCACCAGAAGCGAGAGAGCGGCTGATGATGTCAGGGCGTGAAGGGGTGAGTAATCAATAATCGCTGCCTGAAAATTCCAAATTTCTTCCAATTTCAGCTTTATTGAGTGAATAATTGTCTTCCCAAGTCGTTACATCGGATCTTGGTTTTTGAATTAAGTCCGGTATGAATTTAGCCTCACGCAAAGGCGAGCCAGTGCGTTGGGCGGCTCTGCCGACTTGAAGCACCTGGCATCGCAAAGGCGCAAAGAATTAAGACTTGAATAAACTTAATTTTGGAATTTCATACCCTGATTCAGCAACGCCGAGATGTACAATACGCGATTTCTTGGGTACTTTCCTAATCTACATTAATTTACTAAAGGTGGTGATGAGCGATCGCCCATCACTACGAGTATAAATTGCAATACACTTAACCAAGTGTCAACAAAATTAGCTGCTGCTGGAGGAGCGTTCTTACCCCATCCAATCCCAGTTGCACATCTGCTAAAATCTCTGCCACTGTGGAATTACTATCACATCTTTGCATAAATTCAAATTCTGCTACTGATAAATTAACAATCTGGTAATTGTAATTAAATAAACATTGACTGGGAAATCCTTCAATACAAGGATTAAGTTCGGGAATTGCTGCCAGTAGGTCGTTATCGTCTGACCAATCCGCTTTGATGAGGGGAGGACGACCGAGGAAAAACTCGTAATGAGTTACTTCTGGATCTAATAATTCTATCAGACGGTAACGTTGGCGATCGTTTAAATCTTGCGATCGCTCTACTAACTCTGGTGCTTTACCTAAAAGTCTCTCCAAATCCCAGAAACTCGGATTCGAGAAACCAATAAACTCCAATCCCGAAGCATCAATTAATTCAAATAGCGTCTCAATGTTGTAGTCAATTTCCTGCGGATGAACGTACATATCAGCAAAGCATTCATCCTTTTTGTTTTCTAGTGACCAACGTTGTTTATCGTATTTGACAATTCGGTTATTTTCTGGTAAGGAAGCGAATATTTGTCGCCCAATTTTGACACCATCGCGGTAGTCGCCTTTTTTGTCACCTTGGAGAAGTGCGATCGCTTTTTGCATGAGTTGAATTTCCCAGCGTCCCAACTCTCCATACACAAAAATGTGCATCAAACCGCCTGGGGCTAACTTCTTCGCCAAAGCTTGAATACCGCGAATTGGATCGGATGTATGATGCAAAACGCCAACACAGTTAATTAAATCAAACTCACCCGGTAACTGTTCCACGTCAAATAAGCTGAGGTGATGAAATTCCACGCGGGTAGCGCCAGAACGCTGACAACGCTCTTTTGCTACAGCCAAAGCGCCAGTACTGAGGTCAATTCCCACAACAGAAGCTTGAGGATTAAGGTGAACTAAGTACTCCGTACTCACACCAGTACCGCAACCTGCATCTAAAATCCGAATATCTTGCCTTTGGGGTTTTTGACCGGTGCAGAAGTTATGAGCGGCTAGCCAATTCCAGCGCCAGTTATAGCCTGGAGGTGGTTCATCTAAAAGGGCTTCCGGCGGAAATGGGTAGGTATTGTAGAGTTTAGCGACGGCAGCACTAACAGTTTGGGAATCGGACATGATCAGGAATAACGCAGTATTTCTGAGTTTACCGGATAGTGGCTGATTAGAGCAAAGATTACTATTGCTTATTTCTTGCTACTTATCCAACAGCAAAGTCAGTAAATTCGCGTTTATAGGGAGCGTGAAATCCTAATACAATATCTTCTTTTGTTATGTACATTTTATAAGTACCTCCTGTTATGCTATTAGTATCAAAAAAGACTGGTTCTTCTTTGTAATCACCAAGGTGAATATATCTTGGCTTCTGTTTCGGTATTTCCTAAGCCTTGACAGTCTGGTAAACCTAACAATATTGCTTTGACTGTACCATCTTGTTGATTTTCAATCAGCACATCATAAGTTATTTGGTGCAGTTCTTGGAGAAGTAGTTTTTACAGCTAAATTCATAATTTTATCTTTCAAGTTTTATATTGATTAAAACATTACCGTTTTTATCGATGGTTTTGGCGATTTTCATAGCTAAAAAGTTCTGATTTTAATTGGAGTCGGAACTTTCATAGCGATTTGTATGTGCTTCTCAAACCTTTTTACCAACATAGCGTTGATTTTTTCGTGCGCCTAAAAATCTATTTTGAAAATTAGTGCGGGGTAAACTGCAATGCCTCATAAATAGCTTGAGGATTGGCAGCAATAACCTTGAGGTAAGCCTGTGCGGTTTGGTCGGGTTCAGTGCGTCCCTGCTCCCAATCACGCAAAGTGCCAAGGGGAATATGATAACGCGCCGAAAATTCCTCCTGCGTCAATTTCAAGGCGCGCCGCATGGTTTTAACACGGGGAACACGTCTGGCGTTGCGTAATTCAGCTTCTGTCATAGGGCGGGCATCAGGGTCGCTAATAGCCCCAGCGTGAATTTCTTCTTCTGTCATGGGACGCATGGGCTGCTCTGGAAAGGGTCTTTCAGTACCGTCAGGCAACACTTCAACCGCCGTTCCATCCTTGTGCATTCTCGCGGTAATAATCGTTTCTTTCATGCTTTTCTGCTTTTCTGGCTGATATTAAACGGATACGCTCTCCCCGTTCGGTATAGGTTACATGAAGTAGTACCCCGTCACACATACCCATCAGGTTGATGCGCTCTTCCCCATAATTTTCACGATCATCAAAACGTTCTACCGCAAAAGGGTCGTCAAACGCTTTGATTGCCTGATGGAAGCTGACACCATGCTTTTGACAGTTAGCAATTGCCTTGTCATTATCCCATTCAAAATTATCCCTATCCTTCATAAGGTACGGAATACCAGTAGTTTTGTCAACTCTTTACTGTAGAATACTGGCAAGCTAAGAATATTACTCTGAAGTTTTTTACTATAAACAAATAAGTCAATTTAGCCTTGAGACAAATTAAGATATAGTCCAATCTTCTAAACGCAAATTAGGCACTTTTTCAAAATCCTTGCGGTTGCGAGTAACCAAAATAGAAAGAAAAAGCCGTGAAAAATAATGTTTCACGGCTTTCAGTGTAGTGTAAGGAGCTTAACTAAATATCATCATAAAGTAACTGCCCAATAACAAAGTACTCGTAACGATTTTGGTAACAGACTTTTTTTTGGCGATCGCACTCTTAGATATAAATCCGGTGAGTCAAAAATTTCCAATCGTTTGAACCGCTTTGAATGTGCAGGTTTGGTGGAATAAAGTTAGTCTGAAAGCTAAGTTTAAAATCTAACCACTTCTAACTTTAATCCTGAAGCTAACTTTCAAGCAAAGCACCACCACAACTGGAACCACAGCCAGCAGTGCAACCATAGCAATAAGCAGCAGTTTGGATCTCACTAATCTGGTCTAAACTGCTAGCTTCTAGCAATTTGCTAACTGTCAGGCTTTCACCATTGCGACTTTTCGCAGGTAAATTCATCATCTGGTTAAAGTCACAATCGTACACATTGCCCAAATAGTCAATTGAAAGTTCGTCACGACACATTAAATGTTGAACCGTGTTGGGATTAAAATGCGATTCTAAAAACTGCAAATAGCTGGTGTATAGTTTTCTCCGTTCTAAATACATTTTTGTTCTACCAACTGGTAGGTTGGTAATAGTGAAGAGGTTGTTAAACACAATATGAAAATGTTCTTGTAAGAACATTTTGTAATCTCGTTCTAGGTTAATCTGTTCGGGAGCTAAGGAAAAATTTTCACCCGTGGGTAACTGGGGATTAAATACTAAATCCAAAATTAAATTTGGCTCTTTACCATAGCCGAATTGGTTAAGCAATTGCAAAGCTTTGACTGAACTATCAAAAACACCAGCACCGCGCATTTTATCAACATTATCTGCTAGGTAGCATGGTAGAGAAGCCACAACTCTTATTTGGTGTTTAGCAAAGTATTCTGGTAAATCACTAAATCCATCTTCAAAATAAATAGTTAAGTTAGACCTGACAATCACTTGTTTACCAGTTATTCTTGCTGCTTCTACTAGTGGCTTAAATCCATAATTCATTTCTGGTGCACCACCAGTCAAATCCACAATTTGAATTTCGGGGAATTTGTAGATTAGCGAAATTAATTGTTCGCAAATTTCAGGAGAAAGTTCTTCTGTACGTTTTGGACTAGCTTCGACATGACAGTGTGTACAGGCAAGGTTACAACGCTTACCTAGATTAATTTGTAAAACAGTAATTCCGTTTTTTGTTAAAGGAAAATTAAGTTTGTGTTGGAATTTTGTGATAGATGTATCTAGTGTACTTTTTGATTGAGTTTGCATTATTTCCTAATCCTTAAAGATGGCACAAATTTATTAGTTTTTTTAACCTTGCAATAATCTGTAGGTTATTCCACTAAGAATTGCAGCAGTAGGTAAAGTTAAAATCCACGAAAGTAGTATTTTATAAAAAACGCATATATTGGCTTTTTTGCTAATCAATCCTACTCCAAAAATACAACCAACTGAAACGTAAGTGGTGGAAATCGGAAGTCCAAAGCGACTAGCTGCAACGACCAAAATACCAGTTACTATATTAGCTGATAAGCCTTGAGTGCGATTCATTGAGGTAATCTTTTCACTCATAGTTATTGCCACTTTTTGGGAGTTGAGTAAACCACCAAGCGCCATTGCGATCGCTATCGTAATCATTCCTCCTTGAATCGAGAAATACTCAATAATTAAAATAAGTGAGACAATGTTGGGAGTATCATTTAATCCTCTAACAAAACTAATAATTCCAGCGCTGATAAAATGACAAGTATCAATCATTTTCTGGTTGACTGATAGATTCAATTTTGAATTAATATAGTTAGATAAAATATAAATTCCTGCTCCCAAAACAATAGCAATGATTGGACTGAGTAATAGAGGTAAAATAAAGTAATTTCCCAAAGCTGCAAAATTAACCTTAAGTCCGATCGCAACTAATCCAGCGCCAACCAGCGCACCTGTTAAACTATGAGTTGTGGAAATGGGAAACCCCATAAGGGTAGCGATGAGTACTGTCAAACCAGATGCGATCGCAACTGCTAAATGAAACTCTGGAGCATTGGCGATCGCATCTGGTACTAATCCTTTTCCAGAGAAGTTTTTAATTAATGTACTTGCCAAAAAAGTTGCAGTTACTCCACCAGCTAAAGTTGTAAAAGTTCCCCACAAAATTGCTGTTTGATAGCTACTGGTTTGGCTACCAAACAGCGTTGCTACCCCTTTAAAGTTATCATTTGCACCATTTGAGTATGCTAAAAAAAGTGTAGCTATAAATAGACTAATTAACAACATTTTGAGGTTTTTGAATAAGTATTCAGAAGTCAGAATTCAGAACGTAATTAGCGAAATATTCAAATTTTGCATTCATTCCCCAGTCACACAGAATTATTCTGACTCCTGAATTCTGTTTCGATAAATTAACAGCAACCACCACCGCTATAGTGCCAGGTGGAATTAGTAACAATTATTTCTGCTGGCTTGATAGCTGCAAATTTAGCAGCAGTTTTATCACACACTGCTGCGGGAATACCTCTTTGAAGCAGATGACCTGCTGAATCATCAAAGAAGGGTTCAGAACCAGCATAAATGGCTGTTCTGCCCGTAAAAATGCAAGCACCATCTTCGGGAATAGCTACTTTAAAAGAGACAGAATCTAGACTTTCTAAAAGTAGGTTTTCTTCTAAATTATAAGTTTGGGAATCTAGTAGACGGTAAGGACGGCGAGCGCGAATTTCAACTTGACCAAAACCAGCATTTGTAATCCGTTCGGTGTACTCTTGATATGTGAGTGCGCCTGATAAACACATTGCTCTCAGTCGCTCATCTTGTTGGAGATGTGCTGGAATTGGACTAGTAGCAATTGGATCGCTCATCTGCAAGCGTCCACCTGGTTTTAATACCCGATATGCTTCTTTTAAAGCACGAGTTAAATCTTCTGGTTCAAAGATGTTGAAAAGGCAATTTTGCGCCACGATATCGACGCTAGCATCAGCAACGGGTAAGTTAAAAGCATCGCCTTCACTGATTTCCACAAAGGTAGTGTCAAACCAGGGGTTTTCTTGAGCAGCAATTTCCAGGTTACGTGCGGCGGCTTCCCGCATGGCCTCAACTGGTTCAACAGCGATTACAGCACCAGCATGGCGGGAAAAATAAGCGAATTGCAACGCCTCTAAACCGCCACCAACACCGACATACAGCACAGTCGGTTGGTTTCCTAGTTCGGTGAGGTGAACAGTAGTGCCACAACCATAGTTCATTTCCTGCATTAGCAAAGGAATTTTCAATCCTGGTAGTTGCAGGGGTGTACTCTGCACACAACAAAGTCCCACTTGCGGGGTTTGGGCAACTTCGCGGTAAAATTGCGCTGCTGTTTCTAGATAGGTCATGCCATTTGAAACTTTTAATTTTGGATGATCATAGCTTTGTGCATACTAGTATAATTAACTTTGAGTTGGATAAGTTTTTGCTGAGATTTCCAAAAACCCCAAATCCTCCTAAAACAGAAACCTTTTGGGTTTCACCGTTATTTGATATTGGAAGGGGAACAAGAAGGTAGGGAGAGATGAGAAAGATGAGGAAGCAGTGGTAGAATGACCGATAAATAACCAATGCCCAATTCAATCACGTAATATGTAGCCGACAGCATTTACAGTTTGAATAAGGCGCTTTTGGTTATTGGCTTCAAGTTTCAGACGCAGGTAATGAATGCAGGTTTCGATAATGTTGGCATCGCCGATGAAGTCGTAACCCCAGACTTCTTCTAAAATACGATCGCACGTAATTACCTGTCCCGGATGGGTTAGTAAATATTCTAGTAAATCAAATTCCTTAGGAGTTAATTCAATTAACCGCTTACATCGGTAGACTTCTCGTGTGCGACGATTTAAACTCAGGTCTTCAAATTCTAAAATATATACAGCGTCTTCTTGGTGGCTTCTTCGCAAATGAATGTGAACTCTGGCTAATAATTCGTCAGCGCTGAAGGGTTTCACGACGTAATCATCAGCACCAGCTTCTAAACCTGCAATGCGATCGCTCACTTCATCTTTGACGGTTAATAAGATTATTGGCACTTTATCACCAATACTTCGCAGACGGCGGCAAATTTCCAACCCCGACAAACCTGGCAACATCCACTCTAAAATTACTAAATCCACATTTAACTCACGCGCGGCGGTAAGCGCAGTTAATCCATCGTAGGCGACGCTAACTTGATAGCCTTCATAATTCAATTCCAATTCGATAAATCGTGCCAGTTTGACTTCATCTTCAACCAGTAAGATGTGCGTCATGATGATGTTAATGATTTCAGCAGGGGTACAGTAAGCAACAATACGGTCTGTAAACACTTTAGCCAGATGTCAGCTACTTAATAGCCAAACAGCTAATTAGATGTACGTTAGCTTAGTATAAACCTGAGTAAGTAACAACCGTAAATCTGCAATTACCGATAGCTGCTTGATCAAAGAACGATCCAACGAGTTATTAGCAATAGGCTGTGACATCTTCACCGCATTCATCGGCAAGATAACAAAGCGCTCTAAAACGTAAACCAACTACTTCCTCGTATAAGGGATTTAATTTACACATTGGAGGAATGTGAAACAACTTCCGACCAAACAGGATGATGTCTCGCTCAAAGGGACACTGAGCAGGAATAACTTTGCACAGAAAATGAGCTAATTTGGAGTTATTAATTTCTATCGTTTCCAACCACTCGCGGACTGGGTGCAGTAGCTCATTGTGTAACCGGACTTGAATAAAGCTTGACATAATTTTTTACCTTGATAATTTCAAACTACATAGAGTTTGTTGTATTTGAACCTATATAAATACATACGGTTAGGTTCTATAGTTTTATGCAGTGATTGCTAGTTCTTTATACAGATAGAATGAGTCTCTATAGCAATCCTAAATCATTCGTGAACAACAAGATCCCCGACTTCTTGGAGAAGTCGGGGATCTGAGCCTAACGATATCAGCGATGCCTACGGCTGGCTACGCCTACGCATTGCAAAACCTGTCTCTCTCCACATCAAATAAATACAGGCTTGAACTTTAGTCAAAGTAGGGGGAAGTTGATCGAACTCACGTTATTTTTAAAGGTTAAGGAGGATCAAACCCTAACTGACCTCGATATTCCATAAACACTACAGGAACTCTAAGCAGTCTTTTAGCTAATTGCGAAAATCTAAATTTCCCCTTGAGTGTAGACAAGCCTTTTGTCCTGGGAAATTGTGGCAAATCTTCAAAAGATATTGGCACAAAACCAAAGCGACTGTAAAACTGCGTCAATCGCTGACCTAAACATTCTAGATAAAGTGGTTGCGTTGCTGTACTAATTAAATGCTGCGTTAGTAAGATACCCAAACCACGACCTCTACAAGCTGATGCGACGACCAAACTACCAAGTTCTTGTGCGCCTGAGAAATTACGCAACTGTCCACAAGCTACCAGATTGCGTAGGCTTTGCCCGCCGTAGGTATCGTATTCAATTACCCAAAATTGCTGCCAATTTAACTGAGTTGGGTCGAGTTTCGCTGAGAATACCAGCAATTGAATCAGCCACTGATCCGCAGAGGTTGCTTGGCGAAGGACACACCCAGATGGTAACGATACATTGCTTTGCTTCATTAATTATACTTTCATAGTTTATATCACAATCATTACACCATTCTTTTCCTTTCCCCTTCTTAGTAAGTATACATAAGTAGTACTAAACAATACTTTGGATAGAGGAGAAAATTGGGCATAACTATATTCTGGATAGATAAACTTACACCCTAATCTTCTTAAAATAATAGCAAGATTAAATGATTAGGAATATTAGTGATGGCTGAACAAGAAAAACAAAAATCTGATAATCAAGAAGCTACTCCTACTGCTTCTGGTGGCTACCAAACTCCCCTCGACGAAAGTATTCGTAAAACTGGTGATGCTGAAAAAAGTGATGCTAAACCCACTGCTACACCAGAAGCACCAGGAGAAGATTCTGTTGCAGGTAGCCCCAATCAGGGAACTGAATCACGTTAGTTAGTTTGACCTGTCCCAAGTTTTAATAACCTCGTCGGGTCTTTTTTCATGACCCTAATCCCAGAAGTTTTGAGTGGATATGTGGTGTAGTAGCCCTAATTATCCACTCTTTTTATTTAATTCAGTAGTTAATAGAGTACCTCCAAAAAGTTATTTAAAAATTTAAAATATCACAGTGCCATCTGAGTCACCAGCATTCCATTCAGTGCGCTGACAATATTTAGAAGACAGTGTTTCAATTAGATTATAGCGCGCACTAATCACACTATCTTCTGCTTTGCGTCCTTTGGGACACCAGCCCCCGTGAGTAACTTGGTGTTCTATAGCCCAGTCAATAGCTGCACGATCTACTCTTGTTTGTCCACCAGAGACTATTTTTAAAATATTAGCTAACAATTTTTCTCCAGCAATAACTATATCCATTACTTATGGTTGGGGAAACTGAAATAGTTTTTAAAGAAAAAATGACTACGAATAGATATTATGACAGTCCAGACTTATCATTTCACCAATGCTTGAAATATACTCGGCATAAATGCAAAGAGTTTTGTTGATAAGTAATTAGGGAGATATGATATTAATCTAGTTTATAAAAACCTTTGTTTTTCTTTAGTATTTAAGTCAGGGCTATTTCATTCTAGGCATAAACCGCCCAGAACTAAAGTTCCAGGCTCATAGCTAAAGTCCGTTAAAACGGACTTTAACATGAGTCTCAGTCGTCTTTAGACGACTTTCGCTATTAGACTCAGAATTCATTCTGAGGCGGGCTAGATGAGAATGAAATAGCCCTGGCATTTAAGTACTCAGTTTGTATTATTTAATTTAAGCATTGCCATCAGCTTGATATTGGAGTTAAAACTGATTTGGTTTTCTACGAGAATTCCATGAAGCGATTGTCAAAAAAAATTGTTACAGGCGGTTTTAGCTTGGCATTACTATTACTGTGTGTCGTCGGAATAGCTTTTTACTTAAGTATGCAAAGGTTGATGGAAGAAAAGCGATGCAGGCTATGGCAAAACGGCGATTCATTCGGATGGAGGAATATTAACCGTTCGAGGGCATGGTGATTTGGTCTGGGCTGAGTCGGAGTCGGGCGTAGAAACAGTATTTTATCTTACCTCAACGCAAATTAAGGTATCTTTAAATATATGTACGTTTGTCTAGTAACCGCCTAATAATTGCATGGGACTCATCGAGATTTTGCTTGTTGAATACTCTCCTAGCGATGCGAACCTACCCATAAAAGACTTCTTGAATGCCAAAATTGCCGACAACTTGCACTGGGTTGAAGATGTTGAAAGTGCTATGAACTACTTACCATGTTGCTTACAACAGCAGAGGATTAAGCCCTATCTAAATAAATAGGAAATCAGGTGACTATCTCATAAATTGATGTACCCCTGCAGTATGGAAAAGCACACAATTCATATTTTACTGGTAGAAGATAGTCTCATTGATGCCCATCTGCTACGCCGAATATTTTGGCACGCAGATCAACAATGGCAGATGTTACACGTTGAACGGCTATCTGAGGCAATAGATGTTAGCAGGGGAAACTCTGCGTCCATTCTTGATAATTCTCAGATAGAGAGTCTAAAGCAATACAGATTTGACCTAGTTTTGTTAGACCTCAGCCTCTCGGACTCTGTTGGACTGCACACATTGAAAGAATTTCGGGCAGCAGTACCCGATATCCCAGTTGTAGTATTAACAGGGCTTGATGATGAAAATTTAGCACTGCAAGCATTAGCAGAAGGCGCACAAGACTATCTCGTTAAAGATCAAATAACGATACAACGGTTAATGCGTGCTATTCGCTATGCCATTGAAAGAGGCGAAATTCTCAAACAATTGCGAGAGAGTGAAGAACGCACCCGTCAAGCGTTGGCAAAGGAACAGAAACTTAACCAGTTAAAATCAAATTTTGTAGCAATGGTTTCCCATGAGTTCCGCACCCCCATGACAACGATTCAGACGGCTGTAGATATGCTTGAATATAATAATGATAAACTAACTGGCGATCGCAGAATTAAATACTTTGCTCGAATTCAAAATGCTATCAACCAGATGCTTGATCTTTTAGATGAGATATTGTTTCTGAGTAAAACTGAAGCAGACAAACTTGAATATAAACCCACACCATTGAATTTAGAAAACTTTTGTAGCGAACTCAGAGATATTTTTCAACTACATGGAGGCAATCAGCATAGGATTATCTTTACCTCTCAGGGGAAATCTACCCAAGGTCAAATGGATGAAAACCTACTTAACAGTATATTCACTAACTTGCTTTCCAATGCTATCAAGTATTCCCCTCAAAATAGTAATATTTTGTTTGATTTGATTTGCAAAGATGGCCTCGCAACTTTTCAGGTAAAAGATCAAGGGATAGGCATTCCCCTCAAAGACCAAACCCATTTGTTTCAAACCTTTTATCGCGGCACTAATGTAGGTGGAATTCAAGGAACAGGGCTGGGACTTACTATAGTTAAAAAGTGTGTGGAGCTACATGGTGGTCATATTCAATTAGAAAGTGAACAGGGTGTGGGGACAACAGTGATTGTAACTCTGCCACTGCAATGATTAGGCAATTCAAGAGACGCGATTAATCGCGTCTGTACAAAAGTTAAAATTTAAGGGTTTTTCCCTGCTACCCTTACCTATTTTGGTGCTTGAGGATTTGGGGTAGGACAAGTTTTATTAGCAAAATCACACATATAAATGTAAGGTTCTTGCCAACTCAAGGGAATTTCTAGTAAGTCTCGTGTGCCTGTCATCCCTTGTCCAATAAATAGCAACAAAGCAATGCAGTTTAAAATCGTGTGAATGAGCCGCCAGCGATTGGATTTATCTTGATAAATATCTTGAAAAATTGCTAGTGAAAAAATCATCAGCAGTGCTGCGGTAATACCAATATAATAATGTGACCAATACCATTGACTTGTGAGGCGATATACTCCATCCTGACAGCCTAGAATTACCAAACCTGCACCAGTTAAAGTTGCAAAAACTCCTCGCCATATCCGCTGCTTTGACCGATAAAGAAATACTAAAGAAGCAATTGTTGCAGCAAATATTAACAAGATAAAAACAACTTGAAAAGGTGTTTTATTCCACACTTGATTTTTGATAATATTTTTGCCAATAGGGTAGGATAATCCGATTAAAGTTAATCCGACAACTGCACTTGTTAGCAGTTCACCTAACTGCTTATGTTCTGAACCTACAACTGGAGGAATTTTGCTCTTATTGCCAGCTAAAATTTGCAATCTGCGTTGGCGTGTTTGCCAAGCAAAATTGACCACTGTACCGATGAGTGGAAAGACAAATATAATTGCGATCGCTGGATGTAAAAGACCAAGAAAATCTGTTAGTTCCATACAACACCTTTTAAGGAATGATTAAATTCATCTCAAAATACAATTTAAAGCATCGTACCATCACTTAAATTAATTTCAGATGAGAATCTGTTTAATATTTATTTCTATGTAGCTGATTTTAAGAAACTAAATATTTCAATATCTTAATAAAAGGTTACAACTCTAGCAATAGTTTTATGTGTATCAAAAAATACAGTAGAAATATTTTTTGGGATAAGGTATTATTATAGATGTTTTGTTACATTTTTGCAAAAAATCCGTAACAAACAATAGTTAGCTAAAATGCTTTCTTGGCAGAATAGTTTTAGGCGAAAAAAGTCGAAATGTCAGGATCAAAGTTTAGCTACAAACCATCTCAGACTCCTGTTTCCAAGAGAGTTATCCAACTCCATGCAGCAACAGTGATTCTATTAGGCATTGTTTTATTATCGGGCATTATTATAGCAGGGTGGTTCGCTGGTGAAGACAGAATTAGTGGAGTTTTGACTCAAGTTAATGACTGGCAAATGCACCCACCAATATGGTTAGAAGCACCAAAGATAGATATGAAATATTTGCTGCTACCAACTGTCGGATTATTGCTAACTGTGTTTGTAGTGATGAAAATGTCTCCACAGCCCCGTATTTGGTCGCAACGGTTAGTAGTAGCAATTTTAATCATTGTAACTTTGCGCTATGTTCTATGGCGATCGCTCTCAACCTTGAATTTAGTAGATCCGTTAAATGGGGTATTTAGTCTAGGATTATTTTTTGCTGAGATGTTAATGCTATCTACTAGCATCATACAGCTATTTTTAATGTTTAATTTCAAAGAACGTTACCACGAAGCAGATGTAAAATCATTAGCTGTAATTAGTGGTATTTATGTACCAGATGTTGATATTTTAATCCCAACTTATAACGAACCATCTTTTATTGTGCGGCGGACAATTATTGGTTGTCAAGCCCTAGATTATACAAATAAGAAAATCTACCTTTTGGATGATACCAATCGTTCAGAAATGAGAGAATTGGCAGAAGAATTGGGTTGTCATTATCTAACGCGACTTGACAACAGTTATGCAAAAGCGGGAAATTTAAATAATGCGATCGCTAAAACTAATGGTGAACTAATTGTAGTTTTTGATGCCGATTTTATCCCGACAAAAAACTTTCTCACCCGCACTGTTGGCTTCTTTGAAAATGAAAAAATTGCTATCGTCCAGACACCTCAAAGCTTCTACAATACTGATCCAATAGCCCATAATCTAGGTTTAGAAAATGTTCTTACTTCAGATGAAGAAGTATTTTATCGGCAAATTCAGCCAATTCGAGATGCAGTAGGTAGTGTGATTTGTGCTGGTACTTCCTTCGTCGTTCGCCGCAGTGCTTTAGAAGAAATTGGGGGTTTTGTCACAGAGTCATTAAGTGAAGATTACTTTACAGGAATTCGCTTAACGGCTCAAGGCTACCAAGTGATTTATTTAAATGAAAAATTAAGTGCAGGTTTAGCAGCAGAAAATATTGCTGCTCATACAAGTCAACGCTTACGCTGGGCACGGGGTACACTGCAAGCATTTTTTATCAAATCTAATCCTTTAACCATTCCTGGATTAAGTATCTTTCAAAGATTAGCTCATTTAGAGGGGTTGTTAAGTTGGTTTAGCCCTATTTCCCGTGTTTATTTTCTTTTGATACCGTTAGCTTATTCGTTTTTAGGTGTGATTCCTATTCGGGTAACAACAGCAGATTTAATATATTTTTTATTACCTTATTTTTTGGTAAACTTGATAGTATTTAGTTGGTTAAATCACCATTCTCGTTCAGCGCTACTATCAGATATTTATTCCTTAGCATTATGTTTTCCTCTAGCACTGACTGTGATCAAAGTCATGCTGAATCCTTTCTCAAAAAGATTTAAAGTCACACCCAAGGGTATAGGAAGCGATCGCTATATTTTCAACTGGAATTTAGCCTTAGCTTTAATTATTTTATTTATCGCCAATGGTATTAGCTTGTGGGCAAATTTAAGTATAAGTATAGTTCAAGGTTTTTGGGCTACTACAGTGTCTCCAGAAATTGCCCAAGAGATTAAAGGTATAAGTTTGGGTTGGTTATGGAGTACTTATAATTTGATTATGATTGGTATTGCCTTATTAATTTTGCTGGATGCTCCCAGAAAAGACCTTTATGAATGGTTTGATTTGCGGCGAATTGTGCGGTTAAAAGTTAATGGTCAAAATTTTTGGGGTGTGACTACAATGATTTCAGAAGTAGGTGCTGAAGTTGCTTTGACTCAGCAACCATCTGGAAATTTATTTGCAAATCAGCTAGTAACTATACAAATTGTTGACGAAAATCTTCAGTTGTCTGGAGAAATTGTTCGTACAGGATTTAATAATGAATTTCCGACAGTGCGTGTTAGGTTTGAATCAGTGAGTTTGAGTCAACATCGCCACCTGATAGAAATGTTATTTTGTCGTCCAGGACAGTGGAAACGCCGAAATACACCAGGAGAGTTTAGTTCGTTGCTGTTACTATTAAAAATCTTGCTGAAACCACGAATTTTATTTGATAAAAAAGGAGATGTAAGAGCGATCGCAGTTTCCCAAGTCTAAGATTTCTTGGTAATAGTAAATTCTATTTGTTGGGTATTTCTGCAAAAATAGGATGCTTCCAATGCAATGAGTGAAGATTTTCTAATTTCCACAGCAAATAGTGATTATCACCATATAAAACATTTGTTGTAGATTGATAATGCGTTTCTATTTGATTGCGCCAGATATCTGAAGGATTTAGTAAAAAAATATCAGTGAACTCATTGGGAATATTCGGTATAGTTTGATCTTTTACTAATAGAAACTGCACTTTTGGCTGTAAAAGATAGCTTAGAGAAAAGACATTCCCATAATTAATCCCAGAAGCATCACTAATCAAAAGTGGACGAGCCGCCTGATTGATAATTTTCGCAACTTGCGGATTACCATAGCTAATAACCTTACTCCACCAAGTTTCTGCTTGAGAACTCACTCCATAAGAAACTAGCCCGCAAATAATCAATATTCCCATGATTGTTTGCCAAATTCTCCGGCGTAAAAGACGCTTATTATGTATCTGTGTAGCCAGTAAGTAAGTAACAGCTAGTTGAATGCCCAAATAAGAAGGCAATAAATAGCGTTCAGAAAGTGAGCGTATACCCCCAAAAATTAAATCTGGTAGCATTAGAGGTAGTGTAGGAATTACAATCAATGTCACAATAAACAACCAGACTTTGTAGTTAGTTGTTCGACAAAGAAAATAAATAGAGTATCCAACAAGAGTTAAAAAAATTGGCGTAATTACATAGCTAAACTGATTTTTAAAGCCGAAGTTTAAATCAATGAAAATCCGGCTCAACTGTAAAAGCCAAGATTTAATTAAAATCTCTAAGGGTAACTGCATCTTTGTCCAAGATGTTGAACCGTCAAATTGCAAAAAGTTAGTTATCACAACCACAACCCAAGGTGTGAAGGCTAAAAAACCCGCTAGAGATGCTAACAAATAAGCTTTCACTGTCTTAGTCAACTTAAATCTTGCAGTGACAATTACATAAATCCCATGAGCAACTGCTACAAATCCACTTAATAAAAATGTATAGAGACTGAGGACTAAAGTTATTGCATAGATTCCCCAGGTTAATATGCGTGGTGCTTGCTCTTTTGATTCCAGCCGTAATGCTCGTAGCAATGAAGCGCTGCATACTAATATAGTCACCATCCAAAGAATATATTCTCGTGCTTCTTGGGCGTATACTAGATGAATTGGGGAGATTGCCATGAGTGCGATCGCAACCTCTGATACCCATAGCGATGGTTTAAATAATTCTCGACATAGCCAATAAACACTGGGAAAAATCAATAAACTGATCAAAGCAGATAAACTTCTAATTGCCGTCACCGAATTGCCAAAGATTCCCACCCAAAATCGAGCGATTACATAATACAGTGGAGGATGCTGTGGATCTTCTATTGCTAAGGACTTAATTGTGTTACTTAAGCCTTTTTCCCTATTGTAACTTTGGAATTTAGCAAAACTTTCTTTATTAATTACACGACCATCAAATATTTGCTGTTTTACTTCAGTTGCCGTATAACCAGAAATTCGCAATGAAGTAAAAGTCTCATCGTGCCAGTAAACTTTGCCGTCAAGGTTAAAAAAGCGAAAAAATACACCAATCATTAACAGAACGACAATGAGAAACCGCAACCTATTGGGAGCAAGTTTGAGATGCCGCATAACTAAATTTCACAATAATAAATTGTACATGATCATTTACTCTTTCGCTGCGCCTCTGTGTTTCTGCGTGAAACACCTAATATGTAACACATTACCACACTATAAACTGTCAGATAATTTATTATTCGGTAAAATATCACGTCGGCGCACATTACGAGGTTTAGTTAATTTCCAGACAGAATAATAGTTATCACTGTAAACAATATCTGTCTTTAACTTATACTTTTTTTCTATTGTTTCGCGCCAAGTATCTGAAGGATTAAGTAAAAAAACATCAGTAAACCCATTAGGAATCTTGGGAATTTTTTGGTTGTTCACCAATAGAAATCGCACTTTTGGTTTTAAAAGATAGCTCAGAGAAAAGACATTCCCATAATTATTACCTAAAGCATCACTAATCAAAAGTGGACGAGTAGTTTGATTGATGATTTGGGCAACTTGGGGATTGCTATAGCTCATACCCTTATTCCACCAAGTTTCTGCTTGGGAACTCACCTTAGAAGAAACCAAACCACAAATAATCATTAATGCCATGATTATATGCCAAATGCTCCGACGTGAGAGGCTCCCATTGTATAGTTGCATTGCTAGTAAGTAAGCAACAGTTACTTGGATTCCTAAATAAGATGGTATTAAATATGGTTCGTTAGATGATTGTATCCCCCCAGCCATTAAACTTGGCAGTATTAGGGGTAGTGCTGGCACTACAACTAATGTGATGATAAACAACCAGACTTTATAGTTAGTTGTTCGGCAAAGAAAATAAATAGAATATCCTACCAATATTAAGAAAATTGGTGTAATGAAATAGGTCACGGGATTTTTCGAGCTAAGGTCTATATCAAAAAAAATTCGGCTTAACTGCATTAGCAAAAATGGAATTATAGGCATCAGAGATAACTGCGTTGTTGTCTTCTCTGCTGAAATCAAAAATTGAAAAAAGTCACCGATCACAACTACCATCCAAGGCATGAATACTAAAAAACCTACAAGTGATGCTAATAAATAATTTCTGGCAGTTTCAGTCAACTTAAATTGGGCGGTGAACATTACATAAATTCCGTGAGCAACTGCTACAAATCCACTCCACAGAAATGTATAAAGACTAATGGCTAAAGTTATTGTATAAATGCTCCAGGTAGCAAATAAATCTGGTCGTTGTTGTTTTTTTGCTAGCTCATCTTTATCTTGTGATTCCAGCCGTATTGCTCGCAGCAGAGACGCACTGGATAGTAAGATGGTGACTAACCAAAGAATATATTCTTGTGCTTCTTGGGCGTATACTAGATGAATTGGAGAGATGGCCATAAGTGCGATCGCTACACCAGGAACCGATAATGGCACATTAAATAATTCTCGGCATAGCCAATAAACACAAGGAAAAACCAGCAAGCTGATAAAAGCAGATAAATTTCTGATCGCCGTCACCGAATTACCAAAGATTTCCATCCACAATCGAGCTATTACATAATATAACGGTGGATGGTGAGAATCTTCTTTTGCTAAAGACATAATCATCTCATTTAAGCTTTTTTCTTGATTAACACCTTGAAACTGAGTAAAACTTTCTCTGGCAATAACACGATTATTAAAAATTTGCTGTTTCACTTCAGTTATTGTGTAACCAGAAATCCGCAATGAGGTATAAATTTCGTCATTCCAGTAAACTTTGCCATCAAGATTAAAAAAGCGAAACAATATACCCATCGCTAATAAGAAAACAATTAAAAACCGCAACCAACTCGGAGCAATTTTGAGATGGCGCATAAGTAGGTTTCCCAAAAAGTTTTCTAAAATCATCTAATTAAGCGGACTGGATGAGATGCCGCAGCTACGCCCGTCGTAGACATTGCTAAGACTTCAAGCAGAGCCTATTTATTAAACATCGCCAACCTTACTTTAATTTGATTGAGAAGATCGACAATCAACACCTCTCCCTTATTAACTACGAAAAGAATTGAGCAAGGTTGTATCAAATCCCGCAAAACTAGACTTGGTTTTGAAAGGAAATTTTTTCTCGTGTCCGTTGGATAACGCGGCAACAGTAGCATTAATCTTGACTAATCCTCAGTGGTAAGGGTTTTTTGAGAGGATTTGGATAACGCCATCTGGCAAAGTCTGCAATATTAGATATAGTTAAAAAATCAATAGTCTTAAACTGCCGATCAATAGCTGGAAGGCTGCATATTTTAGCTCCAATATTTAAGTATGCCTGTAAAATTTTAGGAATCTCAACATTATATAAATCTGGACAACTTTGAGGCATTTCCAAACAAGATTGTGAATTTGGATAAACCAAAATACTTGGATGCATCAAGCTATTCTGCCGAAAATAATCATAAGCGCAAGTAGCTTGCCAAGGAGATTGTGTTAATAATGATGCACAGCCAAAGAAATATTGGTTTTTACTCCAGATCAGATAATTTACTAGCCCTTCCCAAAGTATTAAAAGTGCTTGACTATTGCGATATTCTTTAGCCATACATACACGCCCAACTTCAACTGATGCCTGAAGTACAGAATTAGGAATCGCATTAAGATTAAATATATCGGCAGCATCAAATCCTAGTCTTTGAGCAGCCATTGTATAGGTTTGCATCCGATAAGTTCCAATCGTTTTTCCCGTTTGTTTGGAGATCAGGATTAAATGATGGCAAACTGGATCAAACTTATCTATATCCATTTGGGTAAAGTTAGAAGCAGAAAATCCCAAGCCGAGTTCAAGATTAAAAACTTCAAAACGCAACCGATAAATTGATTTTAATTCTTCTTCATTTGAGGCCAGCCGTAGGATATATTTTTCAGTTTGAAGGACGGGAAAATCTTCAAGAGAGGCAGGAGGATTCAGTGGGGAATTGATGTTGCATCCAGAAACTTCCATCTATCTTCCTACTTAGATTTGCGAAAATATCCTACTAGGATTTAGGCACTATACAAATAGTTCACATTATGCATTAATGTGTCGAAGCGTGATTGAGACGGTTTTCGATAAAAGAACCTCTAGAGAGCTTTTTTACACTTTTGAATTAGGGGTAGAGTGCTTTTATTATGAACATCAATTCCCAAAAAATCTGGCAATAAGATACAAAATTTTCCTTTAATATACGCTATAAATGCAAGTCAGTTAAAAAAATCACAATTAGGGCAGAAAGCCCCCGGATGAATCCAGGGGCTTGAATAATTTTGGTTGCGATGTTGCGATCGCCTACGGCGGGCGGTTACGCCATCGCAATCTGCGGTAAATGCACTCTAAAATACTTAATTAATTACGGTGATTGTTGCTGTAGCGAACCCTTGTACCTGCCCAAAGCAATTTCTCCCGCAGCGTCTGATAGTAGGAATTGTTCTCGCGCAAAATAATGAATTTAGCCCGACAATCTGCCATCCGCACATCAACGCGGTGTCCCGGCCAAATTGAAGTCCCTAAAACCCCATCTGTCCACAGCTTGGTACTCAAATCGTAATCCCCCAAAGGCCAAATACTCACCACAGAACCAGGGGGTAAAACGAGGGGGCGACTAGAAAGACTCATTGCACAAATAGGAGTAATGGTAATCGCCTCCATACCATCGTGGATAATTGGCCCATTGGCAGAAACGGTGTAACCAGTAGAACCTGTAGGAGTAGCAATGATTAAACCGTCCCCGACGTATTGATCGACTACCTCCCCGTCGATTTCCATTTCCAGAATTGAGGTAATCATTCGGTCAGAGGAGGCAGGTTTAACACAAAATTCATTCAAAGCCAGGTAACGTTCACTAACTGGTTCCAAATTAGACCCGTGACCCTCATACACCGCAGCTTGTAACATCATCCGCCGTTGGATAGCATAGCGATCCTCAAACAGCCGATCCCAAACTTTCTCCGTATCTTGAAACTCGTCCGCTGACTCAGTTAAAAACCCCAGATGACCTCCCACATTCACCCCCAGAATTGGGATGCCAGCTGGGGCTAAATGTCTGGCACCAGCTAAAATAGTACCATCACCACCGAATACCAAGGCCAGATCGATTGGTTGAACCGCCGAGGCCAAAAAGACGGGATAAGGGTTGTCTTTCGGCCCGCTAGGTCCCATCAACACGTGACACTCACGATTTTCGAGTTGTTTAGCACAGATTTCTGCCCATTCTTTACTTCGGGCATCCCGCGCTTTATAAGCAATGATTACCTGCTTGAGTTGCACGCAAAATTACCACTTCAGGAGATTAAACTGCTCCATATCGACGGTATCGCGGTTGCGATAAATGGCCAGCACGATCGCTAAACCTACCGCCGCCTCGGCCGCCGCCACGGTAATCACAAATACTGTGAAAACCTGACCTTTAATTAATGTTGAGTCAAGGAAGTTGGAAAATGCCATTAAATTCAGATTAACAGCATTGAGCAGTAACTCAATTGACATCAGCACCCGCACAGCGTTACGGCTGGTAATTAAGCCGTAGATGCCGATGCAAAATAAAGCTGCTGCTAGTAATAAAAAGTACTGGAGTTGCATGAATCTGGGTATCTCTCCTAAAAAAATCTGGCTGTTTATCTACGACTGAAGCCGCAAATATTACTCTTTTGTTTCGCTGGTTGTTGATACCAGTTCTCTGGGGCGTTCTGGCAAAGTCAAAACAGTTTGCCGTAAATCCGATGGTATCAGTTGGTCTGGCAAATACTCACGACGTGCCAAAATAATTGCTCCTACCATCGCTATCAGCAGCAAAATGGAAGCCAGTTCAAAAGGCAATAAAAAGTCAGTGAAGAAATGCTCTCCAATCAAAACTATAGAACTTTCACCACCTACCACTGGAGGAGTTGAGTAAGCCCAAGGAGTAGCCAGTACCATCGTAGTTAAAAGAGCAAACAATCCTATACTGACTATACCCGTTAGTACTTTCCGCACCCAAGAGTTGGGAAATGGGACAAAATCCTGCCGCTTATTCACCAACATAATGGCAAACAAAATCAACACGTTAACCGCCCCAACATAAATCAGTATTTGTGCGGCGGCAACAAAATCACCATTCAGCAACAGGTAGATTCCCGCCATGCTGATGAACACGCCCCCCAGCATAAAGGCAGAATAGACGATGCTGGAGAACAGCACTACACCAATGGCCGCCCCAATCATCATCACGCCTAGTATGCCAAGCGATACTAACTGTACTCCTTCGGCTAGATTCACTGTTTTTTGTCCTTAGTCAATTGTCATTAGTCATTGGTCATTGGTCATTAGTCATTGGTCATTAGTCATTGGTCAAATAACAAAGGACAAATGACAATGGACAAATGACATTTATTTTTCCGTTTGTTCCACCAGGTCTTCTGGACGCGCACCTGGACGTGGGGCATCTGCGGGCAGTCCATGCGGTTCGAGAACGCCTTTGGGTAGGTAAACTAATTCGCGTAGTGGTGTAACCATTGGGTCATCTGTTACTTTATAGGGCAGACGACCGAGGGCTACACTGTCATAGTTCAATTCATGGCGATCGTAAGTGGCAAGCTCATACTCTTCTGTCATAGATAGACAGTTGGTGGGGCAATATTCCACACAATTACCACAAAAGATACAAACTCCAAAGTCAATGCTGTAGTGATTGAGTTTTTTCTTTTTACTGGCTTTGTCGAATTCCCAATCTACTACAGGCAGGTTAATTGGGCAAACGCGAACACAAACTTCACAGGAGATGCACTTATCAAATTCAAAGTGAATTCTACCTCGAAACCGTTCGCCAAGAATCAGTTTCTCGTAAGGGTACTGTACGGTAATCGGACGCCGCTGCATATGGTCAAAAGTAACAGCAAGTCCCTGACCAATGTAGCGCGCAGCTTGTACCGTTTCTTTGGCGTAATCACCAACTTGTTTCAGGAACTTTAGCATTGTGTTTCACTCTCTCTTTTGAAGCTATCAGCGTTATTTGTCTTTTGTCCTTTGTCCTTGGTCATTAGTCATTTGTACCAATGACTAATGACTAATGACTAATGACTAACCACCAAAGGCGAAGGGAAAGGCTAGTTTCAGCGCGGCGGTTAATAGGAGATTAACCAAACCAACTGGCAACAAAAACTTCCATCCTAAATCTAACAGTTGGTCAATCCGTACCCGTGGCACTGTCCAGCGCAACAGGATGGCGACAAACACTAACAAATAGGCTTTGAACACGGTCATAATAATACCCAAAGCCCCAGTTACTATCTGGAACACAGGATTTACTTCACTGACTCCCAGCCAACCAGCGATCAGGTTGAGAGGAAGGGGAAAGTCCCAACCGCCCAGGTAGAGAATTGCTACCAGTAGGGAAGAAAGGATCAAGTTAACGTAAGAACCCAGGTAGAACAGACCGAATTTCATACCTGTGTATTCAGTCTGATATCCTGCTACAAGTTCTTCTTCTGCTTCGGGTAAGTCAAAGGGCAATCGTTCGCATTCAGCTAAGGCGGCGATCCAAAAAATCAGGAAACCGATTGGTTGTCGCCAAATGTTCCAGCCCAGGATGCCGTAGCCAGATTGCTGATTGACAATATCAACGGTGCTGAGGCTATTAGACATCATAGCGATCGCTAACACTGCCAGCGACAAAGGAATTTCATAACTAATAGATTGCGCTGCTGCTCGCAAGCCTCCTAAGAGTGCGTATTTGTTATTAGATGCGTAGCCAGCCATCAGCAAGCCAATGGGCTGAATGCTTGATAAGGCAATCCACAAGAAGACACCCATGCCCACATTGCTAATTACGATATTCTGTCCAAAGGGGACGATGAGGAACGACAGAAACACCGGAATTACAACAATAATTGGGCCAAGGGTAAACAGCCAGGGGTCAGATTTGGCTGGTACTATATCTTCCTTAAATACCAATTTCAAACCATCGGCTACAGGCACGAGCAACCCAAAAGGCCCCTGGAATTCTGGCCCAATTCGCTGCTGTGCGGCAGCGGAAATTTTCCGTTCTAGCCAAGTAGCAACTAATACCCCCACTGTTGCCCCAATCAGCATCAGTATCATTGGCAGGGGCATCCAAATCGCTTTGGCTGTCCCGGCTGGTATACCTAAATCCCGGAGGGATTCAATAAAAGTTCCTTGGAGGTCAATTCCTGAATTCATGTTTCCGCTCTTTAAGACATCGAGTTATGGTGAGTTACAACTATTAGTTGAATTAATACCTGTAAATTCACTCATTTATAATTTTTGCTGCGATCGCGCCTGATTGAAGATTTGTTGCCAATTCCTATGCCTAGTATATCCTTGGATGGTTTGAGCACCCTGAAGCGAGATGAGAACTTCTACTTATGGTTGGCATTGAGATTGGCCATTGAGGAGACGAGGGGACAAGGAGACAGTATATCTTTTAGGATTTATGCACTGATGTGATCTCTGAAGACCGCGCAAACAGCGCATAGTGTATGAGGCATTAGTTCGATTTTTCATGTCCAATGCCCAATGCCCAATGCCCAATGTCCAATGCCCAATGCCCAATGCCCTATTCACAATTCCCGTTTACCGTTGGTCAATAGGGGTATAAGTAACTTCGTGCAGACCGTTGTAAACCTGGGTAGGACGGAAAATCCGGTTTTCTGCTAGTTGTTCTTTCCAGTGGGCTAACCAACCGGCAACGCGGGCGATCGCAAATATTGGCGTAAACAAGTCTGTGGGAATACCCATTTTCTTATACACCAAACCGGAGTAAAAGTCAACGTTTGGATAAATCCCTTTTGAGGCGAGTTTTTCCTCTACCACTCGTTCCATTTCTTGGGCAATGTCATAGTTCTTGTCATACCCAAACTTCTCAAACAACTGTTCGGCCAATTTTTGCAAAATCGTGGCTCGTGGATCTTTTACTTTATAAACACGATGTCCAAAGCCCATAATCTTGGATTTGCGTTCCAGACAATTCTCAATGTAAGGACGGACATTTTCCACAGAGCCAATTTCTTCCAACATCTGAATCACTTCTTCATTGGCTCCACCATGCAGAGGGCCTCCCAAGGTTCCCACCGCGCTAGCAACCACAGCATAAGGATCAGTCAGGGTAGAAGCCGTCACCCTGGCACTGAAAGTGGAAGCATTCATTGTATGCTCGACGTGAAGTATCAAGCAGATATCAAAAATTCGCGCCGCCAAAGGGTCGGGTTCTCGCTCATCGAGCATATAAAGAAAGTTGGCGGAGTAGTCTAAGTCATCACGGGGACGTACCGGGTCATTGCCTTTTCGCATCAACTGGAACGCCGCTACCATTGTGGGAATGGTTGCTATTAAGCGTACTACCGAATCTCGAATGTAGACAGGATTATGTAAATCCCGGAGCGAATAAAACAAGCCTAAAGCAGCAGCAGAGGCTTGCAAGGCATCCATTGGGTGGCCGCTTTCTGGAAAGCATTTCATCATGTCCCGAATGCGGTACTTTATCCGCCTGTGGTAACGAACTTCATGCTCAAATGTTTCCAGTTCTTCCTTGCTTGGCAGTGCACCCCAGATTAAAAGATAAGCAGTTTCGAGGAATGTACTTTTTTCTGCTAGTTCCTCAATCCGAATGCCACGATATTCTAGTAGTCCCTTTTGCCCATCAACATAGCTAATACTTGATTGGGCGGCGGGAATGCCTTCTAAACCAGGCTTGTATTCGCACACCATCATGGCAACACCATTTACTTGTTGAAATATCTGATCAAGCTAACTTACCAGAAATTATTGTCACCATAACAGTAGCCGTTCTAACAACAATCAGAAATGTTGAAAAACTGTTACAGCAGGTACTTGGGTGGTGTCAACCAAAACATCTGACTACGACCCAGAGGAGAACCAGTTTCTGGTAGTTTTATCCCAATCATACCTGCTTTTCTCAAGACTAAGCTTCCTTTGACTTCTCCCCATAGAAGAATTTCTGCCCAGATGGTCAAATCTGGTTCATGTCCAATCAGCGCTAATTGGGTATTTTGTGAATAATTTCTTGGCTCTAACCAGTCTTTGAGCCAACTAGAAATTTGACCACCGGGGGCGAGGTGGCTAGATTCCTCTGACTGAGAGCTTAGTTTTTCTGCTATGAGAATTTCAGCCGTTTGGCGGGCACGCACTAAGGGACTGGTGAGAATCAAATCAAAATTTAAGCCCAATTTAACAAGTTGCTGGGCAACTTTCTCGGTTTTTTGCCGTCCTTCTTTGGTAAGGCTGCGCTCCTCATCCTTGATGCCTAATCCCTTGTCTTCGGCGATGCCATGACGAATTAAATATAATTCCATACTTTCTTTGTATTATTAAGTGATTAGTTAGGCTGCTCTTAGGCAATATTAGAACGCTATCCACCACTTAGCAATCTCTCATACTCTGAATGTGACCCAATCCAAAACCATATAAAAGTATCATCTTCTTTTACAGCAAGCGCCCGATAATGTATTTGACCACTCATTTTCTCGAACACCACGCACCCAAGTAGTGCTATCAGCTAAATCTTGGCGATATTTCTCCTCTAAATAATCCACATAATTTTCTGTCGGATTTTCTTCTCCTAGCTGGATTACACCTATTAAACTCTGAATCTAGGGGTCAAGGTCAGTTAAAGGTTCTAAGGTTGGACTGCCAGTAATAGACAATAGGGTTTCTTGTTGAGTCACATCTTTTTCAATCTGTTTATCCCAGGCTGCTGGATAGAATTCCGTAAACCAGGCACGAAAAGCAGCCAGAGGATCTGGTGAAAGTACACTAACCGCAAATTCGACATTTATAACCTGCTTGTCGTTTAAGTTTAATTTCTTCTTTACTTTCTCATTTATTAAATCTCCAGTAAATTCTAGTGCCAAAAGCAAACTTTGCTCATTTATTAAATTTCTCCCTAATTCTTGTCGTTTATCCCGGTATGCTGCATAGAATTCCGCAAACCAGGTATGAAAAGCAGCTAGACCCTCTGATGAAATCTGAATAATCCTGCATTATTACCGTTAGCACCTTATAGCAGCAGGAAGTGCTGTATTAGGAGGTTTGAAGTTTGAAAAAGATTTAATTCAGCAATTTTTAGGAGAGGATATTATGCAGGAGTCAGTGATTTATCAGGATATTTTGCAGAAAGGAGAACAAAAGGAACGCAGAGGTTTAATGCAGAGGTACGCAAAGTTATTCTCTGCGTACCTGGGGGGATGAAATCTGATGCCTCTTAATTACGAATTACGAATTACGAATTAGTTACAGGTTTAACCTGACTCAGCAGACTGTGTAATTTTTCGCCTTCAATAACTTCTGTTTCCAAAAGTTGAGTTGCGATCGCTTCTAGCAAGTCTCGATTCAGTCTGAGAATCTCTAAGGCTTGTTCGTGGGCTGTTTCCACGATTTCCTTGACTTCGCTATCGATGGCTTTTGCTGTGTCTTCACTCACCGCCCGTCGGGGATTATTAGCACCATTACCCAAGAACATTGCTTGTTGTCCTTGTTGGTAAGCCAATGGCCCTAAGACTTTGCTCATACCATAAGCTGTTACCATCCGTTCTGCCAAGTCGGTTGCTCGTTGCAAATCGTTGGAAGCACCTGTGGTAATACTGTTAAACACAACCTCTTCGGCGGAACGTCCACCCAACAAAGTCGCAATCTGACCCCGCAATTCTGTTTCATTCATCAAAAAGCGGTCTTCAGTTGGTAATTGCAGAGTGTAGCCCAAAGCTGCCATCCCACGGGGAATAATCGAAATCTTTTCTACGCGACCATTTCCGGTTGTTAGCGCCCCGACCATTGCGTGACCAACTTCATGGTATGCAACAATCTTTTTCTCAGTTTCGTTCATTACCCGACTCTTCTTCTCTAAACCAGCGACTACCCGCTCAATGGCTTCAGCAAAGTCTTCTTGAGCAACACCTTGACGGTGATTCCGAGCTGCCAATAATGCTGCTTCGTTTACCAGGTTTGCCAAATCTGCGCCAGCAAAACCAGGGGTACGAGTAGCGATCGCTTTTAAATTGACATCATCTCCTAATTTTACCTTTTGAGCGTGAATTTTGAGAATTGCTTCCCGACCAGATAAATCGGGACGGTCTACCAACACTTGGCGGTCAAAGCGACCTGGACGCAGCAATGCCGGGTCTAGGATTTCGGGGCGGTTGGTAGCTGCTAGCACAATTACTGTGGCATCGCCAGCCGCAAACCCATCCATCTCTGTTAGTAACTGGTTGAGGGTCTGTTCTCGCTCATCGTTACCACCGTAGAAGCCGTTACTGCTGCGAGATTTACCGATCGCATCCAATTCATCAATGAATACAATACAGGGAGCCTGTTTTTTAGCTTGCTCAAATAAATCCCGGACTCTGGAAGAACCCACACCGACAAACAGTTCCACAAACTCGGAACCAGAGATGCTGAAAAATGGAACTCCTGCTTCTCCAGCTACGGCTTTCGCTAAAAGTGTCTTACCTGTTCCCGGAGGGCCAACTAATAATACACCTTTGGGAATCCTTGCGCCAATTTGCGTAAAGCGTCCCGGAGTCTTGAGGAAATCCACAATTTCCACTAACTCAGTTTTCGCTTCTTCTACTCCAGCCACATCTGCGAAGGTGATTTTAGCTGATTCGCCTTCAACGTAAACCTTAGCTTTACTCTTACCAATGGATAGAACACCTTGGGGGCCACCACCACCGCCACCACGGGCGATAAAGAATTGCCAAATGCCAATAAAAATCAGTGGTGGAATCACCCAACTCAAAAGGGTTGTAATCCAAGTGTTCTTGGGCGGAGGTGTAGCAGCAAACTCAACTCCTTTTTGTTCTAGCAGTTTGGGTAACTCTAAATCAAAGATTGGTGTAGTTGTAAACACCTGTCCCGATTCGGCATTCTCGGTTTTTATTTGGTAGAGGATCTGGTTTTGACCAACGGAAACGCGGCTAACTTCACCTTCCTGGACTTGATGAATAAATAGGCTATAGGGGACACCAGCCGGGCCAGAAGCAAATAAACCCGGCAAAAACAGATTTAAAAGCAGGAATAGCCCTGATACTGCCAGTAATATATTAGCAATGATCCGAAATCGAGGCTGCTTAGGCTGTTCTTTAATTGCCATAGATGTGATCAATCCTTAGTATGAAATAAGTCAGAATTTAGAGATAACTTTGAGCGGAGACTTCCACCGTTCAGAAGTTTGGAGAGTCAGAATTTAGTAGAACCCCAATCCTTTGTGAGTTTTGGTGACTCTTGGCTACGTTAAATAAGTTTTATTTTTAACTTAGCTTGATAAACTTGATTAAAGACTGTTCAAAAAGGCGATCGCACCATGACCAGTCAAGATTTCCACAACTAAAAGCGATACAAACCCAATCATCGCCAAACGACCATTCAGCTTTTCGCCATACTCAGTCAAGGCAAGTTGAGACTGTTGTGTGACATACATCTGAGATGCGGCCAAGTTGTTCAGTTTGTCTTGCTCATCAAAAATACTACCACTTCTCATAACTTCTCCCAAATAGCAATGTTTGCTGCTATTTATTAATCTATGTAACTAAACTTAACAATTAACTTAATCTTTGGGAACTAACGAGCAAATACGGTTTACCGTACTCAAATACTTAACACCATTGACAATTAAAGAATTGCAGCAAGCGATCGCACATAGTAGAAGATACAGTAAAATATCTCTCCGTCTCCCTCACAGTTCTGAATCGCCGGAAATCGCTAAGGAATCTGGATTAAATAAAGTGCAAAAGTAGGGTGTGTTAGCGGAGCGTAACGCACCATTCCAAGTTAAATAAGAATTGCACGTTATTAAATTTGCGTTCCTAACCACTAACGCAAAATACGGAAACCTCAAGGCGGAAGTTTTACAGGGAAAGCAGGAGCGGTTACAGGTTGCGCGGTACACGGAAATGTTAAAGCGGGAGCGGTTACAGGTTGCGCGATATACCGAAACGTTAAAGCGGGAGCGGTTACAGGTTGCGCGGTACACGGAAATGTTAAAGCGGGAGCGGTTACAGGTTGCGCGGTACACGGAAACGTTAAAGCGGGAGCGGTTACAGGTTGCGCGGTACACGGAAATGTTAAAGCGGGAGCGGTTACAGGTTGCGCGATATACCGAAATGTTAAAGCGGGAGCTGCTACAGGTTGCGCGATACACGGAAACGTTAAAGC
>JBBSCU010000015.1:0-38016 GCA_038249935.1 Chroococcales cyanobacterium | reverse complement strand
CTTTTTGATTAGAAAAAAATCTATTTGCAACTTTGACTATTTGCGTTGCTTTTGAACAGTGGATAAAACCTTCAGTGTCCAGCGTATCACCGCGATAGCTGTCTAAATCTTTTGCTTGTTCCCATTGTTGGCGTTGAGTGATATGGAAAATAGTATTCATGTTGCTTGTATCATTTTACGAATATCATCTAAAGGCGATTCCGGTTCATTAGGTTTATCAGGATAAAATTCTAACACTACAGTAATGTTCAGTTTTCAACTTCCCTATGAGTTAATGGAGGAATAATTTCTATAGATGCTTTTATTCTGAGTTTCCCTGCTTGCCAGTCTGTAGAACCAACTTTTAAAACTTTACAGTTTATGCCTTTACTAGAAGATTGCCATATGATATCTTCAACTGGAAAATTTATTTCGTTTATGCATAACTTTTGAAAACTTCCTGAAACACTGACATGAGAATGATCTAATTTTACATAAAATTTCTGTCTAAAATTTTGAGATATCAATTCTTTGAATCTGCTAACAATATATGTATCGTTATTAAATAACAAAACATCAGCATTAAAGTCTAATATTTGGCATATTTTGTTCATGTTAATCCTAGTAGTTAATGTAAATTAGAAAATCTTCGCATGATATTTTAAACTAACCAACTATTTTAATCCGCAATTGTTAACATCAATTCAGTGATAATACTGCTATTCAAGCAGCTAAAGATAATCGCCATACAACATTATTCTTTAAAATCATCACGCAGAGGTGAAAAGAAAAACTCTGCGTCTCTGCGCCTCTGCGTGAGGTAATCATCTTATAAATTAGGCGGAATACAAACATCTGGCGCACATAACCCAAGAAACTCTAGCGTTGTCACCTCAAAAGTCTCCAAATCTACGCGGCGGATGGCATGGTTATTAGTATCAGCAATATATAGATATGAACTCATAGCACTCAATCCCGAAGGTTCAAAAAACCGAGTATTTTTACCTTGACCATTTTGTAACCCAGCAGAACCATCTCCCAAAACTGTTTGACAATTGCCACTGGAACTAACTAATTTAATTTTATGGTTATAAGTGTCCGCCACCCAAAGATAATTCTGCGCGTATTCCACTCCTAAA
Organism: Chroococcales cyanobacterium; assembly: GCA_038249935.1. Classification (GTDB taxonomy): domain Bacteria; phylum Cyanobacteriota; class Cyanobacteriia; order Cyanobacteriales; family Nostocaceae; genus Nostoc. Next base: position 36,898 of record JBBSCU010000015.1, on the reverse strand, counting down.
CAGTGCTGTAAACGGACATCTTCACCCTCTCCATCAACATCGCCAAAGCCAAATAAACCTCCACTACCGCAAACTGTTCGCACTTGATAAGGTTCTACAATTCCCACGCCCCGAATTGAGCTAACTTCACTGTCAGCAATGTATAATTCTTTTCCATCGGTAGTAATACCACTAGGTTGAGCAAAGGCAGATTCAGTAAGTGAACCATCAACACAAGCTTCTGCACCAATACCAGCATAGGTTTTAACAATGTCAGTTTCTAAATCCATTTGCCAAATTTGATGCGTCCCAGCCATTGCAATAAACAAGGTATTTCCCACTTTCACTAAATCCCAAGGGGAATTTAGCGCGGTTTCTAAACCAGAACCGCCACGAGGACGGATATTGCGGCTTTGTTCACCAGTTCCCGCGATCGTTTCCACTACTTGGCGCTTCAGGTCAACTCGCCGCAGGGCATGATTTTCTGTATCAGCAACATAAAGAATCTGATTTTCAGCATCAAATGCCATTCCCTGTGGTGCAAAAAACTGTACTTCGTTAAAAGCACCATCAATTAAGCCAGATTTTCCAGTACCAATCAAGTGCAAAATTTCCCCGTCAAAGTTACTCATGACTAGGCGGTGATGTCCAGAGTCAGCAATGAACAAACCCATTGGAGTAGCTAAGACTTTACCAGGAAAAGCTAGGGGTGTAATTAATGGTTGACGCTGTTTTTCTAAAGTCAAGCTAAATTCTTGAAAATTAATTGTGCCTTTCTCTTCGTGTTGCTGAATTAACTTTTGAATCAATTCGTCTAAAGTGTCACGGTTTCCTTCACCAGAAATCTGGCCAATCACGTAACCTTCTGGGTCGATAATTATCAAGGTAGGCCAAGCACGGACAGCATACTCTTCCCAAACTCGAAAGCCGTCGTCAACTAAAACTGGATGTTCGATGTCGTAGCGGAGGATAGCTTGGCGGATGTTTTCTATTTCTTTTTCGTTATCAAATTTGGCAGAGTGAACGCCGATAACAGTCAGGCTATCTTTATATTTCTGTTCTAAATATTTCAGGTTTGGCAGAATATGCAGACAATTAATACAGCAGTATGTCCAAAAGTCTAAAATTATAACTCTACCTTTAAGTTGCTTAATAGACAAGGGTTTATCGGTATTGAGCCAAGAGTAATTTTGTGGTAATTCTGGCGCTCTTACACGGGGAATCATAAAGTATACTTTGCTCTTAGAGAATGTTTATACCAAAAAATGAAAACAATTGAAGAATTAGAGACTCGTATCAAGGAACTTAGTAAACAAGCTGTTGAACTCAGGCAAAAAGCATCTGAAGTGTATTTAACTAATCACGATCAAGCCAAAGAGTTTAAACAACAGGCAAGAGAAGCTAGCAAGCTTTGCCAAGTATTGATACAAGAGTTAAAACGCCAACAACTTTAAAGCTAAAAAGTGCGATTGTGAAATTGCAAGTTCGCTATCAATCTGCTAATAAATAACTACATAAACTAGAAATAATTTGAGCGTGTACCACTTTTGAAAGGACTTGAAAAATTAACTACTACAGAGTTTTCAGCTTGGGTACAACAGGCTAAAATCCAGGCTGAAGAAGGACGAGTTTGCGATCGCATCCCGCAATTAGCTTTAGCTGATCCTGGTTGGTTTGCAGTTCACATCTGCTATAAATCCGGGCAAACTATCAGCTTTGGGGATACCGCTTGTATATTCCCCTTGATGAGTGCCATTAAACCATTTTCTCTACTTTATCTGCTAGAACATTTTGGCGCAGAAACAGTTTTTGGGTGGGTTGGGGTTGAACCATCGGATGCACCCTTCAATTCTTTAGAACAACTCATTGCCGATCGCGGACACCCCCGCAATCCGATGATTAATAGTGGAGCAATTACCCTGGCGGATAAATTACCGGGAAAGAACGCTAATGAACGTACTCTTCTATTTTGTCAATGGCTGAATCAATTAGCAGGTTGTCAACTACATTTAGATGAGGTAATGCTGGCTTCAGTGCGATTGACACGCTCAAAAGCCAATCAAGCGATCGCTAATTATCTTACCGAAATCGGACATCTAAAAAATCTTGAAACCGCACTTGACACCTACGAGCAAATATGCTGTTTATGTGGGCGAGTTGAAGATTTAGCCCTGCTGGGAAAACTCCTAGCTTGTGAAAACAACTATTTATCAGCACAAAACCGCCGGATTGTCAACGCTGTAATGTTAACTTGTGGATTATATGAAGCTTCTGCCGAGTTTGCAGTCAAGATTGGTCTACCGATGAAATCAGGGATTGGTGGTGGACTTTTAGCAATAGTACCAGGAGAGGGAGCGATCGCTTGCTACAGTCCAGCCTTGGATAATATCGGAAATCCAGTAGCAGGGCTTGTCTTCGTCGAGGCTTTAGCGCAAAAGTTGCAGTTAAGTATCTTTGGGTAAATGCTGCTTTTGAATGGGGAGAGAAATGATAAATTCTGTACCATTACCTACCTCAGATTTGCATATTAGTCGTCCTCCATGTTTCTCGACTACAATCTGATAACTAATCGAAAGTCCCATACCAGTGCCAACGCCTCTTGGTTTGGTAGTAAAGAACATCTCAAAAATTCTTTCTTGAACATCAGCGGGAATCCCAGAACCGTTATCAGCAATGCGGACAACTACCCAGTTTTTATCTTGAAGTTCAGTAGCGATCGTAATTCGTGGGTAGTCTTGAGTGTTATCCTGTTCCTCGAATGCATCAAGAGCATTGTTGATAATGTTCATGAACACTTGATAAAGCGAGCTAGCAAAACCTTCAACGCTGGGAATATCACCGTACAAGCGCTCAATTGTAATCCCCTTTTTAATGCGGCTACTGAGGATGAGTAGCGTACTCTCAATGCATTCGTGCAGATTGACTGGATGAGCTTCTGCTTCATCTAGGCGAGAGAAGTTTTTCAAGCTTAAGACAATTTGCCGCACGCGATCAGCACCAAATTTCATCGACTGCAAAAGTTTGGGTAAATCTTCTTCCACAAATTCCGCATCAATTTCGGTAGCGTAGGCTTCCACTGCTAGAGGTGAATTAGGCACTTCTTGGCGATAGATTTGTAGCAATGCTAATAAATCGTCTACGTGTTGAACAGCCGGATCTAAATTGCCGTAGATAAAATTTACCGGATTATTAATTTCGTGAGCAATGCCAGCTACCATTCGTCCTAAACTAGACATTTTTTCACTTTGGAGTAATTGGGCTTCTTGCATTTGCTGCTGACGAAAGGCATCTGCTTGTTGTTCTTCCAGTAAACATTTAACCCTGTATAAAACTTGGTTAAAAGCAGTAGCAAGTATCCCAATTTCATCTGTAGTTATGACAGGTGCTTGCAGGTCAAAATTAGATTCTTTGGTGACTCGCTGCGCCATATTCGTCAGCACTTCGACGGGATAGGTAATAGTTCGACTTGTAAACAAAGCTAAAAGAGTCGCAATCAGCACTGACAACAGGATGCTGGCAACCATGATTTGAATTCGTATTTGTGCTGCTGTCTTTAACGTCGTCGTTGCTGCCTTTAAGTCGTTATAAGAAGCATTAATTATAGTGACCAGTTCATCGGAGATCCCGTCAAACTTAAGTGCTAACTCACTGTTGGTAAACTTTAACAGTTTTTGTTGGGCGATCGCAATTTTATTGTCAGTTAAAGGCGATAGATCAATTTGCTTAAATAGCTCCTCAAGTTGCTGAATATAAGCTTCTGATACACCATCATAAGTTGTTAGAAGCAGGGGAATATTTTCATCGTGCTTTTCCTTCGCATAATCGGCAGTTTTAATATAGGCTTGGATTTCAGGCAAAAACCGCTCAATTTCAGCTATATGCACAATAATATGTTGATATTCCTCCCTGTATAAGTCTGGAGTCGCGGCCAAGGGAATAAGTTGCTGTTGGTGCGCCCGAGTTTGGAGGATACCTGTCTGGAGGCGATGAAGCAAATTGATTTCCTTAAAAGCGTTTTGTTGCTGCTGCAACGCCTGTCCTTGATAGTAGTCTCCAAAGATTAACCCAATCGTAGTTCCTAAAATTCCAGCACTGAGGGCAAGAGCATAGCCACATTTAATCTTATTACCAATACTCAAACCATTGGTAACTCGTATAAACCACCCTTTTCGGCTCGATTGTCCGACAGCAATATCACCGGAAACTGGCACAGAATCTAAACCTTGAGTTTGGGAAGCCATAGTAATCCTAAGTAAGCAATAAGAGTCAATCCTTACTTAGAATTCCCTGGTTGTTCATCAAAAGCAACAATTTTGTGCCTTCTATATTACTGAGTCCCATGAAGATGAAGAAAACTGAGTTATTTCACTTCTCCTTTTTCGAGTAACGGCGTTGATTCAGGAGTTGGTGTTACCTCTGGCTGTAATTCTGGTTTAGTTTCTGCTGCTGGAGACTCAATAATCTCTGGCAACATAGGTGGCAAATTAGAAGATGGCACAACTGGTGCTTGTGGTCTGGACATCTTATCTGCCCGACGGTTGAAAAATCCGCCCAATCTTGGTTTTGTTGGCTGAGGCGCTTTTTTAGGTAATGGCGTTACCTCTGGTAGTGTTTCTGCTGTTGGAAACTCAATAATCTCTGGTAGCTTCGGGGACAAGCTGGGAGATGGTGCAGCCTTTGGAACTTCCAATTTTGGTTGTTTTGGCAAGATTTGCTTTGTTTTAGAAACTTCTGGAACTTCAGTTTCAGGAATGCGCTGTTTTTCTACCTTTGGTTGGATTTGGGGGGTTTTTTCAGCGGACGGCGTGGGTGTTGTAGATGTAAATTTATAATTCGGGTCTACAATGCCACGCACCTCATCTGCTGTGAGTTCTCCTCTGGTAATTCTCGCCAGAGTGTCTTTACCCTTTGGCTGATAGTCAATCAGTCTAACTGTAGTATTAAAGGCATTTTTAACAGGATTTCCCTGGTTATCGAGAAATTCCAGTTTTATCCAGTTTTTCCCAGGTTTAAACCCCTTGAGGTAAACTGCTTGCCAGCGATCGAAAATAAAGCTTTCATTATTGATTGTGACGCGGATGCGCCAATCACTAAATTCGTCAGCCTTTTCCTTGCCGCCAAGATGTAAGGGGGCATTAGTTAGGTAAAAGTCGAGTAAGATTGGTTCTGCTCCATAGCTGCTTTGAGGACGGCTATAGGTTAGCAGAGGTAAGTTGGAATTTGGATTATTGTCGTCGGTTTTGGTGAAGACGTGAAATGTTGTCTGGGCATAAGCACCTTCATTTTTAAAGCTTTCATGCCAAGGACGAGAGGCAAAGACGCGGAGGGTATGAGTACCTGGCGACAAATCTGGCAAAGCCAAGGGCTGATTCAGGTCGTAAATCGGTATATAAGGTTGATTATCCAGAATTACGTGTAGATGTGGCCCCAATTGCAATTGCGGGTCTTTAAATATTGGTAGATCCTTAACCTGAAAGCTGGCTGTGACTTTGTTATCTTGGAGAACTTCATCAGGTTGTGGAGTAACAATTATCACCTGTGGCTGATAAAATTCCAAAATTGGCCGCAGTTCTTGAATAACATTTGGTGGAGAAACTTCCGCAAATTGCTTTGAAACTTGAGAAATCTGTGGAGAGTTTTCTCTATGGCCAATAGATATCTCCTGGCTTGCGACTTTCTCGCCACAACTGCTTAAGCTACATACCAACACCAATATCATTACCCACCTGAAAATCAGAAACCTCTCAGGGAGGAGCTTTTCTAAGACCTTCTTCAGCCACGAGTTCATGCGTTGCACCCAGTATATAGTCTTCGACAATTGACAGATTATTTTGGCTCAAACTGTCCATCTGGAACTATAGCTGTTTCTAGCCTAAAAGGTGAAATCTGCCTCACATCCCATAAGTTTCTGATGTTTATCTCAGGAGATTTTAAAATAAGTCATATTGTTTACAGCTTTTTACTTGCAAAAATTGAAACATGATACAAATATTCACGAATAACAGCAGTAAAAGTTGGAACATCGGCTACATACAGCCAAACGACAAATTTTAAGAATTGTTATTCTTTGTAAATTAAATGGATAATCTATTGACTTTTGAGCAAATAGTTTTAAGTTAAAAGCCAGATCAGGCAGGAATTCCAGCAAGATTTGAGCAAGTTTGAATTATTGTTAAAATATCTCCACCAATGTACAAGTGAAGACTCTATAATTCAACCAGAAACAACTATCCACATCGGGTCTTCATCGCGGCTTTAGTAAAATTCTGGAGTATGCGGTAATGGTTAACTTTGTGGTATATATGATTCCTCATTCCTTATCAAGAGAGGAGGTCAAATGACAATAAGTCCTCCAGAGCGAGAGGAGAAAAAGGTAAGAGTAATCGTCGATAATGACCCGGTTCCTACCTCATTTGAGGTATGGGCAAAACCTGGACATTATGACAGAACCTTAGCCAGAGGTCCAAAAACCACCACCTGGATTTGGAACCTGCACGCACTCGCCCATGATTTTGATACGCATACAAGCGATTTAGAAGATATCTCCCGCAAGATATTCTCAGCCCACTTTGGCCACTTAGCCATAGTGATGATTTGGTTGAGCGGGATGATTTTTCACGGCGCGAAGTTTTCTAACTACGAAGCTTGGCTAACCGACCCTTTGAACGTTAAGCCTAGTGCCCAAGTCGTTTGGCCAATTGTTGGACAAGACATTTTAAACGCTGATGTTGGCGGTGGTTTCCACGGGATTCAAATCACCTCCGGTTTGTTTCAAGTATGGCGTGGCTGGGGGATCACAAACTCCTTCCAGCTTTACGTAACTGCGATCGGTGGCTTGGTATTAGCAGCCTTGTTCCTATTTGCTGGCTGGTTCCACTACCACAAACGCGCTCCCAAACTGGAATGGTTCCAGAATACGGAGTCGATGCTGAATCACCACTTGTCAGTATTGTTAGGTTGTGGTTCCTTGGGATGGACAGGTCACTTAATCCACGTGTCCAATCCGACCAACAAGCTTTTGGATGCAGGTGTTGCTCTCAAAGACATCCCCTTGCCCCACGAGTTCATCTTGAACAAAGACTTGTTGACCGAGCTGTATCCTAGCTTTGCTGCTGGTTTAGCACCTTTCTTCACCTTGAACTGGGGTCAGTATGCTGACATCCTTACCTTCAAGGGCGGTCTGAACCCAGTAACAGGCGGCTTGTGGATGACTGACATAGCTCATCACCACTTAGCGATCGCAGTTTTATTCATTATTGCTGGTCATCAATACCGGACTAACTGGGGTATTGGTCACAGCATTAAAGAGATTCTAGAAAACCACAAAGGGCCCTTCACTGGTGAAGGTCACAAAGGTCTCTACGAAAATCTGACCACATCTTGGCACGCTCAACTGGCTACTAACCTGGCCTTCTTGGGTTCCTTGACCATCATCATCGCGCATCATATGTACGCGATGCCCCCCTATCCATATTTGGCAACTGACTACGCTACGCAGTTGTGCATCTTCACCCACCACATGTGGATTGGTGCATTCTGTATAGTCGGCGGTGCGGCTCACGCTGCCATCTTCATGGTGCGGGATTACGATCCGGTTTTGAATCAAAACAACTTACTGGATCGGGTGATTCGTCACCGGGATGCAATTATTTCTCACCTCAACTGGGTGTGTATCTTCCTCGGCTTCCATAGCTTTGGACTCTACATCCACAACGATACAATGAGTGCCTTGGGTCGTCCTCAAGACATGTTCTCTGATACGGCAATTCAGTTGCAGCCAGTATTTGCTCAGTGGGTACAAAACATCCACACCTTAGCTCCTGGTGGCACTGCTCCCAATGCCCTAGAACCCGTTAGCTATGCTTTCGGCGGTGGGATTTTGGCTGTAGGCGGTAAAGTAGCGATGATGCCCATTGCTTTGGGTACGGCGGACTTTTTGATCCACCATATTCACGCATTCCAAATCCACGTTACCGTCCTAATTCTGCTCAAAGGTGTACTGTATGCCCGTAGCTCTCGTCTGATTCCAGATAAAGCAAACCTGGGCTTCCGCTTCCCCTGCGACGGTCCTGGTCGTGGCGGTACTTGTCAAGTGTCTGGTTGGGATCACGTATTCCTCGGACTTTTCTGGATGTACAACACAATATCCATCGCAATTTTCCACTTCAGCTGGAAAATGCAATCGGATGTTTGGGGAACGGTAGATGCAGCCGGGAATGTGACTCACCTCACTGGTGGTAACTTTGCCCAAAGCGCTATTACCATTAACGGCTGGTTGCGTGACTACTTGTGGGCACAATCTTCACAAGTGATCAATTCCTACGGCAGCGCCCTATCTGCCTATGGACTGATGTTCTTAGGCGCTCACTTTATCTGGGCATTCAGCTTGATGTTCCTGTTCAGTGGTCGCGGCTACTGGCAAGAACTGATTGAGTCCATTGTTTGGGCGCATAATAAACTGAAAGTAGCACCAGCAATTCAGCCTCGCGCTCTGAGCATTATTCAGGGTCGGGCTGTAGGGGTAGCTCACTACCTCTTGGGAGGAATCGCCACTACTTGGGCGTTCTTCCATGCACATATCCTTTCAGTAGGGTAGCAATCAGTTGTGGAGTGCTGAGTGCTGAGTCTTGCATTCTGAGAAATCAAAACTCGGAATTTGGGACTCAAAACTTAGCACTCTAGACGCCGATACTTGATGGCTAAAGGTCAGAGGATTTATTTAACCTATGGCGACGAAATTTCCCAAATTTAGCCAGGATCTCGCGCAGGACCCGACGACTCGTCGGATATGGTATGCGATCGCTACAGGCAACGATTTTGAAAGCCATGATGGCATGACCGAAGAAAATCTTTACCAAAAGATTTTCGCAACTCACTTCGGTCATTTGGCAATCATTTTCCTGTGGGCATCCAGCCTCCTGTTCCACGTAGCCTGGCAAGGTAACTTTGAACAGTGGATTAAAGATCCCCTTCACATCCGTCCCATCGCCCACGCGATTTGGGACCCCCACTTTGGTAAACCAGCTATAGAAGCTTTTACCCAAGGTGGCGCTAGCAATCCTGTTAACATTGCTTACTCTGGTGTTTACCACTGGTGGTACACCATCGGTATGCGGACAAACACTGAACTCTACACCGGTTCAGTTGGTCTGTTGTTGTTGGCAGCAGTGTTCTTATTTGCTGGTTGGTTGCACTTACAACCCAAGTTCCGTCCTAGCCTTTCTTGGTTTAAGAGCGCTGAACCCCGGTTGAATCACCACCTGTCAGCTTTGTTTGGTGTTAGTTCTTTGGCTTGGGCTGGTCACTTGATTCACGTTGCTATCCCCGAATCTCGTGGACAGCACGTAGGTTGGGATAACTTCCTGAATACTCTGCCCCACCCAGCAGGGTTGACACCTTTCTTTACTGGAAACTGGGGTGTTTACGCCGAAAACCCTGATACAGCCGGTCACATATTTAGTACTTCCACTGGTTCAGGCACAGCGATTCTGACATTCTTGGGTGGCTTCCATCCTCAGACAGAATCCTTGTGGTTGACTGACATGGCGCATCACCATTTGGCGATCGCAGTACTATTTATCGTTGCCGGTCATATGTACCGCACTAACTTCGGAATTGGTCACAGCATCAAAGAAATGCTGAACTCCAAGTCCGGTTTAGTACCTGGTACCAAGAGTGAAGGTCAGTTCAACCTGCCTCACCAAGGTCTGTACGACACGATCAACAACTCCCTGCACTTCCAACTGGCTTTAGCCTTGGCAGCTCTGGGAACCATCACCTCCTTGGTGGCGCAGCATATGTACTCCCTGCCTCCTTACGCATTTATTGCTAGGGACTACACAACACAGGCAGCGCTTTACACCCACCACCAGTACATTGCAGTTTTTCTGTTGGTTGGTGCATTTGCACATGGTGCGATCTTCCTAGTGCGCGACTACGACCCCGAACAAAACAAGGGCAACGTCCTTGACCGTGTGTTACAGCACAAAGAAGCGATCATCTCCCACCTCAGCTGGGTGTCGCTATTCTTGGGCTTCCATACCCTGGGTCTATACGTTCATAACGACGTAGTAGTTGCTTTTGGTACACCTGAAAAGCAAATCTTGATTGAGCCGGTATTTGCCCAGTTCGTTCAAGCTGCTCACGGTAAAGTCCTCTACGGCTTAGACACCTTGTTGTCTAACCCCGATAGCATTGCCTACACAGCCTACCCCAACTACGGCAACGTTTGGTTGAGTGGCTGGTTAGATGCCATCAACTCTGGCACAAACTCCCTTTTCTTGACAATTGGCCCTGGCGACTTCTTGGTACACCATGCGATCGCTTTGGGTCTGCACACCACCACCTTGATCTTGGTCAAAGGTGCTTTGGATGCCCGTGGTTCTAAGCTGATGCCCGATAAAAAGGACTTCGGCTATGCCTTCCCTTGCGACGGCCCCGGTCGTGGCGGTACTTGCGACATCTCCGCATGGGATTCCTTCTACCTGTCTCTGTTCTGGGCATTGAATACAGTAGGTTGGGTAACTTTCTACTGGCACTGGAAGCATCTCGGTATTTGGCAAGGCAACGTTGCTCAGTTCAACGAAAACTCCACATACCTAATGGGCTGGTTCCGTGATTACCTCTGGGCTAACTCCGCTCAGTTGATCAACGGATATAACCCCTACGGCGTGAATAACCTGTCTGTCTGGGCTTGGATGTTCTTATTTGGACACCTAGTTTGGGCTACTGGTTTCATGTTCTTAATCTCCTGGAGAGGTTACTGGCAAGAGTTGATTGAAACCCTTGTTTGGGCACACGAACGTACTCCTCTAGCTAACCTAGTTCGCTGGAAAGACAAGCCCGTGGCTATGTCTATCGTTCAAGGTCGTGTAGTTGGTCTAGCTCACTTCACTGTTGGCTATGTCTTGACCTACGCCGCATTCTTGATCGCTTCTACTGCTGGTAAGTTCGGTTAATTCGGCTGCTAGTTTTGTAGGTAAGTAATAAAAATCCCCTGCCGCAAGGTGGGGGATTTTTTAACTTTATGATTACTTTTTTGGGAACTCTAGAGCTTGTTTGCCAGAATTTTCTGGTAAGCTTGGATTGTTTGTTTAGCGATCGCATCCCAGCTAAAATTTTGTAAGGCATATTTTTGGGCATTTAATCCCCGTCGTTGACGTTCTGCGGGATTTTGCAAAGCTTCTTGCAGTAATTCAACCAGCGATTGGACATTGGTTGCGCCCACCCAACCAGATTCACTATCAAGTACCTGCTGATAAATATGCACTTGGTCAGAAATTAGCACCGGTGTTCCTGCTACCATCGCCTCAGCTACAGCAATCCCAAAATTTTCGTAGTACGAAGGTAAAACAAATAAATCCGCAGCTTGTAGTAAACTAACTTTTAGTTCACCAGTCACAAAGCCAGTAATTGTAGTGTGCGATCGCAATGGTGAATTTTGAATTTGCAATATTATCTTTTGTTCATAATCTGGATCTTGGGGATTTGTTCCAGCTAAAACAAAATGAAACTTATAACCAATTGCTAACAGCTTCTCTAGCGCCGGAATCAACAAATTTAACCCTTTTTTCGGATCAATTCGTGACATAAACAGCACTAAAGGCAGATCCTTTGGTATTTCTAACTGACTGCATACATTTTTAATCGGAGATTGCGGGGGAATCACACCCAAAGGAATTACTAAATCTGGCGTAGATACTCCAAATCGCTCTGATATTTTAGCTTCTTGGTCGCTAGTAAAATGAATTGCTGCCGCACTAGCTAAATTTTGACGTTCTATAATTGCCACATAAAGCTTTTTTAATTGCTTTTTTTTGCGTAAATCAGCCGGATCGAGAGTACCCAAAGGACGCAAAATATAAGGTAGTTTTTGCTGACGACACACAATAGCAGCAGCACTACTTATAGGAGAAAATAGAGCATGAATATGTGCTATGTCAAACTCTTGAGCATGACATTTTAGCCAGTTTAATAAATCTAAAGAAAATTTGTAGCGACGAAATGGGGCGCAATGAAAGTAAATTATTTCATAGCCATCTTGTTTAATTGGGCGATTTAAAGGAACATCCAGAGGTATTTGACCATTATCGCCATTACTATCAGTTGTGAGAATTGTAACTTCCACTCCCTCTTTTACCAACGCTGGAGCTAATCCTAGTACCATTTGACTGGGACCGCCGTAAATTAGAGAAATCGAGGGGACAATTTGTAATATTTTCATTTTTTTGTCATTTGCTAATAGCTAATTACTCTTGACTATTAACTAACTCTTGATAAAAATCTAATTGCTCTTTAGCTAAAGCCTTATTTGTATATTTAATCATTGCTTTTTGATAACCCATTTCACCGAGAGTATGAGCAAAATCAGGTTTATCCATTAATTGAACTAAACAATTAGCAAGGGCTTGAGCATCACCTTCAGGAAACACTAAACCAGCATCACTAATTACATGGGGGATTTCGCCAGAATCGGAACCAATTACAGGTACTTGGCAAGCCATTGCTTCAATTAGTACATGACCAAATTGTTCTTTCCAGCCGACAGAGGTTAAGGTTTTAAACTTGTAAGTTGTTTCTGAAGGCAGTACCAAAGTACTCATTAAATTGATATAGTTTGCAACTTCATCATGGGGGACACTTTCTACCAAAATTAGCCGTTCTTCGATATTATTTTCCTCTGCTATTTGGATTAATTCAGTTTGCAATTCTCCCCGTCCCAGCAGCAGTAATTTCCAAGGTTTATTTTTTAACGTTACTAAAGCTTTTAAAAGTGTTAATAAACCCTTCTCTTGCACAAAACGCCCAACAAAACCTACCACAAAATCCCCTTTTTCAATACCCAACTTAGTTGCTAATTCTGGTTGAGCTTGAGAAATAAATAGACTTTCATCTACACCCAATTGCGGCATAACTTTAATGGGCCTTTGATATCCCCGCGATCGCAAAACTTCTGCTCCATCCTGATTGCCAGAAATGATACCATGACTGTGGTTGAGATTATATTTTTCTAATAAAGCAACTGGAAATTTTAGTTTGTATGGTAGATTCCACCAGGTAAAAAATACATTTTTTGCCTTAAGTCCTAAGAGTTTATTTAAAGCAATCATTTGACTATAAGCCAGCCCCCTAGACCCTTGTTCTACCTGGATGATATGCGGACGAAATTCTTTTAACAAAGATACTAAATCAACACCAAAGGTAAGCAGTCCTTGATGATTTTGACTAAAATTAGAAACGGGGACAATTTTAAACTTACCTTCATCGCGGTATTCAGTTTCAATGATTTTGTTCTGCACACCACCTGGTTTCCAGCGCTTTGGCACTACAACTGTCACTTCAATATCTGGTTCTAGTTGAGATAAAGCGCGTAATTTTTCACAGTTCAGGTCTACGATATAAGTGTGACTAGCAACTAAAATTTTCATTGATATTTGTTATTTGTTCTTTTCAGTTGTCCTTTTTTATTCACTAATTCCTAACTAAACTTGTTGATCCAATCGACTATAAATTTGACCATCATTCCATATTGATTGGATGATAGTACCCAAGGCTTTGAAAAAACCTAAAGTGTAGAAAATAGCACGAGTGACAATCTTGATTGGGGAACCGCTTTTGTTACAAGGTGGGTGTCCCAAAACGTGACAGTCAAATAAACGGGCATATAAACGTAAAGCTTGACTAACAGTGAGGTTTTTCAGCCCCAATAAGAAATGGTTGTGGTAAAAGGTGAGTTGATATTTGAGCGATCGCATACTAATATCATGACAACCCCCAGTTTCTTCGCCTAAATGCACCAAATGCGCCTCTGGGTCATACCAAATCTTATATCCAGTTTGGCGCACCCGCAAACAAAAATCTGACTCTTCGCGCACTGCACTACCGCCAAACCTCTCATCAAACCTCAGCCCGTACTTAGTAAAAATTTCACGGCGAAAAGACATATTACAACCCCTTGCTGTTAGTACTTGTTGGGGTTTGATGGTATGTACTAAATCAATATGATACCAAGCAATTCCTGGGTCCATAGCTTGGGGAGGCAGATATTCAATCTCTAAATCTCCTCCAGAATCACCCAATTTCATTCTGTCAAATACCCGTCCAGCGACAGCCCCCACCTCTGGGTTTTGTAAATAATTTTTTGCATGGGCTGCTAACAATCCTGGGGTTAGCTGAACATCATCATCAATAAACAATATTATTTCACCAGATGACCGTCGAATAGCATAATTCCGCGCCCCTGGCAAACTCGCCCAATCTAAGCGCAACCATTTAATTTTACCTGCCCCCGCCATCTCCTCTAGGTAGGCTTGAATCTCTGGCTGGTGTTTTGGGGTTTGGTCTATCACCAAAACTTCAAAATTTGGATAGTCCTGTTTCAGAACATCCACAATGCTATCTTGTAGCGGTTCCTCCCGACCATATGTCGGGATAACCACACTAATTAAAGGCCAATCATTCATAATTTTTATTAAGCAATTTTACTATTTTTATAATAGCCTTGTAATAATTAATTTGCAGGAATTTCAGTAAGCTGCCATCGCTTTAATTTAGATCCAGTCAATAGCCGTGGGATTAGCTAATATTACATTTTCTCATTTTTAGTTATTTATACTCATACTGCTGCATAAAGATTATCAAATAACTCATTTTGCTTTTCGGAGTTATGCACAATTTGCGCTTGAGCTAATGCTCCTGCACTTAAAAATTCATAATGTTCTCGTTTGTCGGTTCTATCAAGAAATTGGATAATTTGTTGCAACGCTTGCTCTGCCAAATAGTCATAGGTACTATTCAAAATTTCCCAATATTCAGCAGTTTTGGTTTTTTCTCCGTGTAGCCAATTACTCCAGTGCCTAATTTCATTAATTGGTAACTCCAAAATATAGCCATTTTCGCCATGACGAATAAATTCTGGTAAGGCACATACATTTGTCGTAATTGCCGGAGTTGCAACGGAAAACCCTTCGATGATACTATAGCCATAAGTATCATGTAATGTTGCCATTAATTGAAAATGACTTTGCGATAATAATTCAATAACTTTCTCATTAGGAATATTTTTATGAAAGATAACGTTATTTAAATTCAGTAACTTTAAATCCTCTATATATTTAGTGCGATCGGGAAAATCAGTCGGCACTCCTGAACCATGTTCTAATCCCGATATTATATGTATAGTAATAGGTAAACCTAATTTTTCAGCTTTCTTCGCTAGCCTTAAAGCAACAACTCCGCCTTTGCGGGCAATGTGATTTCCGATAAATACAATCTGGAGATTTTGTTGTTCCTGATAAACTTTAGATTGGTTAACTCTGACTGGAAAGTTGGGATGTATTACATCCACTTTCTTACTTACTTTTTCTTCTATCTTCCAACCTTCTATCCGCTTAATTAATCTCAACCTTGCATAATCTGAAATAGCGATAATTTTTTGGCAATTTTCTAATGCTAATCGATTATTTAATAATTCATAAATTGCAGCTTCACCTTGATTCTGAGGATTTCTGTATAAAATACGATGATCCTCAAAGGTGAGAAACCAAGGTTTATTTGTGTATAAAATCCTATTGAAAGAATGAATAGCTTGGTATCTTTCCCATACAGGTTGCCATGCCATAAAACTGCCTAAAGGATACCAAATTTTTTCTATAGGATATCTACCTGCGGGAAAAGCCTTGGGGGCGATGAGTGTATGCCGAGAATTTCGAGGTAGGTTTGGAATGCTGAGGTGTTTTTGACCTGCTATGATAACTTTTACCATTTTTATTTTATTTAAATTGTTTTTAAACGTTTTTTCTGGGTTTTTTGCTGAGGGTTGGCATCTTCTCGATCTTGTTTCTCCAGTTCTGGTAATTTAAAAAGGACTCCCGCGTAAAACCAATAATAAACAGCAACTGGATCAACATCGAGAGGGTAGTAGTAGGTGTTGTAGCTAATAAACAATATAAACACCCACAACGCTGCTCCGTAACTGCGGAAATTACGGTTCTTTATGGAGCGATAGGTTTTAAAGCCAATAATTGTTAAAGTTGTTACCAAACCCAGAAAAGCGAGTACTCCAAGAATTCCAACTTCATAAAGTAGTTTGGGGTAGTAGGTTTCCACAAGCTTAGTTTTACCCAATGCACGGGCAGAGTTAGTTGCTCGACCTAAGCCACTTCCCAATGGTCCCTCTACGTTTTTCCAATTTTCTTCAAATTGCTGGACGATAAAATCTTGAGGTGGTGAAGCCTCCCAGCGACTGGTAAAACTCTCGGTTCTCTCTTGTACGACAGCAGGGTTAGTCACCATCGCAATTCCCAAAATCAAGGCAAGTCCTATCCCTATCGGAATAAATCGTTTGAGGTTGCCAATTTGTCCAGTGAGCAATAGCAAAATCCCGAAGCAGATTGGTACTAGGGCTAAGGCAATTCTCTGTCCAGAGATTACAGCATTGATAAAGACTGCCACTAAAGAACCTAAACCCACCAGCCGCCATATTGGGGAGGGGTCGGTGAAGCCAGTGGCAAAGGTAAAAAAGGTACTGGCAATTAAGAACCATGCCCACTGCCAAGGAGCGACAAATGTCCCTGGTAGGCGAATAACTCCTTCATCGGGACTATATACTAGCGCTCCACCAAAATAACACCTGGCTTCGAGTGTTGCTCTAAATAAGGCATCTCCTTCAAGACCTCTAGTGCCTTGACATGCACCAGTTAGTAGTAACAGGTATTGAATAAATCCCAGCACACAGCAAATCAGTATGAGGACAATCTGGAGGCGCGATAAAAATAGAAAATCCCGCTTATCCCGAATTAGATAATAAGCACAACCAATCAGAGGGACATAGCCTAAAAATACTTTCAGTCCCAGAATTCCCATGCCTAAAGGTATTTCGTTGGGTGCTTTTTCCAATAGTCCTACACTCGGCGGGTTAAACTGCTGACCACCATTAATAAACAACAGCGTTAACAAACTACAACCCAAAACAATATAAAGCGGGATTTTAATGCCTTGAGGAATAATTAGAGGTAGCCCCTGTTTACGGCAAGTCTGCCAAAGTCCAATTAGCGCTGGAATATAGAAAGCATCTTTAGCTAGTTGGAGTATGGGACTATTGCCCAAGTAGTAAGTGATAGTACCCCCCATAGGCACGTAAATGATGAAGGCATACAGCGCTTGGCGGGGGTATTTATAGGAAAGGGACATGACAAGTATCCCCAAGACACCAGGAACTGCTGCTTTAATTCCACCTACAAAAAAAAGCAGAATGCCAACAAAGACACTAGCAAAGCTAGCGGTGGTGAGTAAGCTAATGAGTTCTTTACGTGATTGGGCTGCTTTACGCTTTTGGGCTAACTGTTCTTTGAGGCTAAGGGTAGAAGTTTGTTTTTCAGCCTGTTTTTTTGATTTTTGATATTTTGACTTGGATTTAGGCATAGTAGCGCTGTACCCTATCAGCCTTAAAAAACATTTAGTAGGACTCCGATTTGATTTTTGAAAATATACTGAGACTGAAAAGCCAGTTTTATCAGGGTTTCATTTGAAATCTTGTTCACAAATCAGACAGGAGTCCTATATAGCTTACATACAAATCAATTGGAATGGCTATAGCGTGTACAAGCCGAATTCATCCTTGACTGATTGAGTTAAGGATTTTCGATCAAAAGTATTGAAGTTTAACTTCATTAAACCGTAAAAAAGATTTTCTACTGTTTCTACAATGTAAACTGCTCTAGGAAATGGTAATGGTTCAATTAGTTTATCTTTGCTTTCTAATACGCCTTTGACTTTACCGTGGTCTATATATCTATATAGTATTTGTAATATCCATAGCCCCGATTATATTCTGCGTTTTCTGGTAAGAAATTTAAGTCATAGCGGACAATATTGGATGTACCGCACATTCAACAGAAATTTTTTCTTTTAATATATATAGTAATCCGATTTGATTTCTGAAATTATTTGCGTAGGCTGGGAGTGGGGAGTAGGGAGTAGCGAAGAAGTCTCTTTGAGTTGTACTGAGTTTGCTCAAAAATCAAATATGAGTCCTATATATATTTACTACCTTCTTTATATTTATAACCTTTATTGATAAACCAGCCATTAGAGTTAGGATGTTACTTAATAAATTCGGCTAAGTTTTTACTGATACAATCATCTGCATCAACTGCCATAGTGTGAGTTGGATAAAATTGACGAGCATACATTAATCCCTTGAAGATTTTTCGTCCTTTATCTGTGTCTCCTCTAGCTATAGGGTTTGTTTCATTGGGAGGAGGAAAGTCAACTGTAATATACGTCTTAGTTTAAAGGTGTCGTGGAATTTTTGCTATCTTCTTAAACTGCGCGGGTCGAGGGCATCTCTCAATCCATCACCGAGTAAGTTGAATGCCAGGACTGTGAGGATAATCAGCACAGCAGGCGGCCAAATTAACCAAGGTTGCAGTACCAAAATTGAAGCATTGCTAGCCAGAGAAAGCATATTGCCCCATGAGGGGTCTGGTTGTTGAATACCCAAACCGATGAGACTGAGTATTGCTTCTGCACCAATAAAGCTGGGAACTGCAAGAGTAGCAGAGATAATTATATAACTAGCTGTTTGCGGCAAAACGTGGCGGAGGATGATATAAAGTGGGTTCCCGCCCATTGCGCGTGCCGCTTGGACAAATTCTCGCTCTTTAATTGATAGTACCTGTCCCCGTATAACTCGTGCTAAACCAGCCCAGCTAATAACCGAAGTAATCACCACAATCAGCAAAAAGCGCTGGGTACTGCTTAAACCAGGCGGTAAGACTGCGCCCAAAGTTACCAAAAGATAAATACTGGGGAAGGTCATTAGCACTTCAGCCAAGCGCATGATGATGCTATCAGTCACACCGCCAAAATAGCCGGAAATTCCACCGATGACCAAACCGAGGGGATAGGTAATAATAATGCCAAAAATGCCAATAAACATACTGATGCGACCGCCATGCAGCAGGCGACTAAACTGGTCGCGGCCTTGGTCATCAGTACCCAAGAGGTTGAATTTTGCCCCGCTTGTTGTGCCAAATAAATGCCAATTTAAGGGAATACCAGGAAAGATTGTGACTTCATCCCACTTGGGAGGTAGTGGCAAACTCATCTGCAACAATCGGTATTCTGGGCCGGAGATAAATAGACGCAGGGGTGAAGGCTTCTTGAAGTCTACAATGATTTGGCGATCGCCTGTCTCTAAATTCGTGTCTCCCTGGGTCGTCGGGTAAATATGAGGCCCGATAAATTGCCCTGATTGAGAAACCCAGTGTATCTTAGTTGGTGGCAGCAGTGAACCATTGGGCTGTGAGGCATAGGGGTCATAAGGAGCTACGAAATCTGCTGCAATTACTGCTATGTAAAAAACTAACAGCAAAATTGCCCCAAATTGTGCCAAAGGATTTTTCTTCAGTCGTCGCCACCAATCCATAGTAGTTAGGAGTTATAAGTTATGAGTTATGAGTTATTAAGCTTTTATCTTAATTCATAACTCATGATTAATAATTCTCAACTCCCAACTCCTGTACAGACGCGATTAATAATTCTCTACTCTCAACTCCTGTACAGACGCGATTAATCGCGTCTCTCAACTCCTAACTCCTCTAAATACTGCTGCTGTTCTTGCTGTTGTTTTTCGTGTTCTACAACAAACACATTTGAGTAGAGATTAGCGAGAATTTGTTTTCCCTGTTGTGTCAATGATAGATAATGCAGTCCTTCTTGGATATAGGGAAAAACGCCATTCCAGTAAAACTTAGCGTAGTTATTACGTAAATCGGCAGGGGTTTTATAGCCTAAAACTTTATTTACACCAGTTTCTTCAAACTCGTAGAATAAAGAAGTAATTTTCTTTAAGTAACGCGGGTCGCTTAGTTGCCCAATCAAATCAGCAGCCCGGACTAACCCGGCAAAACACTTTGTATCTTGCTGATCTTCTGCCGCAGGGACGGGAAATCGAGTCAATTCAATGTTGCTCTTAATCGCCTCAGCATCTATTAATTTGTGACCCCCAAAACGCTCATCGATAAATAGCTTGGCTCTATCGACATGATAGGGTGTGAGACTGGCATCAGAAGCGCCAGAAGCTACAGAAATCATTCTGCCATTTTTGCCTGTGGCATATAAGTCTGCTGTTTCTCGGTCTTGTCGGCAAACTCCCTTGACATAGCCAATATCATGACACACTAAGGAAATGATACAATGCAACCAGTCTTCACTGGAAACACCACCTTCTCGAATGTGTTTGCCACGTAAGATTTCTTGCCCTACTAGGGTGACAAGGACAGTGTGTTCAACATTGTGATAAAGGGCATCGCTATTGGCAATGTTTTCCAAAGCCATATTACCAGCCCAGGCGATAATGTCCTGATAATCATTTTTGAAGCAGCCATAGGTGCGACGATAGCCTTCTCGAATTTCATTTACGAAGGCATCAATTAAAATTTCAGTGGCATTGAACATATCTGGTTAGTTTGGTAAATACCAAGTTATTTATTGATTTTATTGATTGATTTCAAAATTCCATAATCAGAGTCATTTTTGCTGGAATTTAAAACAACACAGTTTGATCCTTTGTAACTCAGATAGAGTTCTGGACGCTAGCTTTTTCTATGTCTAGATTCATAACTTTTTCGCAACATAAAGGGTTCAAAGGGATTATGGCTTGCGTGGAACAAAAAATTTGCTAGTGTACCAAGATACATTAATAGTATTTCATATCTAACCACTCGTTGACGGTGATCTAAATACATATCTTGTGTGACGTAGAGTAACTAGATGAAATGATTATTTGCATCATAATTTATACAAGATTTAAGTACATTCTTTTAGTAAATGCTCGTAAAAATATAAATTTTTGTAATATTGTATCCTTTAGTTTGTGAAGGACATTTACTGATAAATGCGTCATAGTTGATATTATGTAAATAAATTTTAAGTTTTCTTAAGAAAATACTAAAGGTGGTATGCGTAGACAGAAAGTGGAGGGGCGACTATGAGCGATGAAAGAGTTTCCGAAGTCGGGGTGGAAGAAGTTGTAACATCTGAGGATGATACTTTTACGAGCAAATTAGCTAAAAAACAAACTAGAGCATGGTTAAAGCCACTATTGTTGGGTGCTGGTTTAGGAATCGCGATCGCCTTTGGTGGGATGGGTGTATTAAATCGTCTTCCATCTGGTCAACAAAGTGCGATCGCAGATAAAAAAGTTAACCCAGCCCTGACAGTCACCATCGCTACAGTAGAAAGCGCCCGTGTTGTCCGTACCCTCAAAACTACTGGGACTGTAGCAGCCCGTGATTTAATTCCAGTGTTGCCGCAGACAAATGGCTTGCAAATCAAAAGCATCCCCGAAAATGTGAAAGAAGGAGCTTTTGTCAAAAAAGGTCAAGTGTTGGCGGTGTTGGATGATTCCATACTGCAAAACCAAATTAGCCAAGCAAAAGCAGATGTGGAATCCAAACAAGCAGATGTGGCATCTAAACAAGCAGATTTGGCATCTAAACAGGCAGACTTGGTGTCAAATAAAGCGATAGTCCAGCAAAAACAAGCAGATTTAGCTCAAGCTAAGGCGAGGCTAGAGGAAGCAGTCAAAAATTATCAGCGTTATCAACAACTTGCTGACTCTGGGACGATTAGTAAACAAGAACTTGATACTCGTTCTTACAATGTGAAAACTGCCATCCAAGTTGTGAATCTCGCCCAAGAAAATGTGCGTAGTGCCCAGGCGAATATTGGCAGCGCTCAGGCGAATATTGGGAACGC
Source organism: Chroococcales cyanobacterium (assembly GCA_038249935.1). Classification (GTDB taxonomy): domain Bacteria; phylum Cyanobacteriota; class Cyanobacteriia; order Cyanobacteriales; family Nostocaceae; genus Nostoc. The sequence continues at coordinate 15,157 of JBBSCU010000015.1, read as the reverse complement.
CCAAGCTGTTATCAACAAAGCTAAGGCCGATGTCCGCAGCAGTGCTGCTAAGGTGCAACAACTGCAAACTCAGTTGGGACAAACTGTGGTACGTGCATCGGTTTCTGGAACGATCGCCGAGAAACTGGCTAGAGTAGGCGATGTTACTGGTGTACCGCCGCAAACCCAGGTCGGAACTGTGATTGGTGGCACACAAAAGCTATTTTCGATTATCCAGGATAAAAAACTAGAACTTCAAGCAAAGGTGCCCGAAACTCAACTAAATCAGGTGAAAATTGGCGCATCGGTGCAGATTACTTCTGGTGTTGATCAGCGTGTGCGATCGCAGGGACGAGTTAGGGACATCCAACCACAGGTGAACGATCAAAGGCGTGAGGCTACAGTAAAAATTGACTTGCCAACAACAAGTTTACTTAAACCAGGGATGTTTGCTAGTGCTGCCATTACTACTAACTCAGGGATGAGGATGGTAGTGCCGCAAAAAGCAGTCCAGTCTCAGTCAGACGCAAGTGTAATTGTATTCACCTTATCGGGTGTAGATACAGTCCGCACCCAGAGAGTAAAGTTAGGAGATCCTGCTAGTGGTGACAAAGTAGAAATCATGAGTGGGTTGCAGTTAGGCGATCGCGTCGTAGTTGATGGTGCAGGTTATCTCAAAGATGGCGATAAAGTTCGAGTCGCAAAGTAAAACCGAGATGGTGAAAAATAACTAATTACCAATGACCAATAACTAATCTAAAATTTCCCCATGTCTTTCAATATCTCAGCTTGGTCGATTAAAAAACCTGTTCCCACAATAGTTTTATTTTTAATTTTAACAGTGGTGGGTTGGTTCTCCTTCATATCCTTGGGGATTGATATTAATCCAAATATTGATGTGCCAACAGTTTTGATAAATGTTACCCAACCAGGTGCAGGCCCGGCAGAACTAGAATCCCAAGTCACGAAAAAAATTGAAGATGCTGTCGCCGGGTTGGGCAATATTGATTATATGATTTCCACCGTCAGCGATGGAAATTCTCGGACAACAATTAGTTTTGTTTTGGGTATAGATAGCGATCGCGCCACCAATGATGTCCGCAATGCGATCGCTCAAATTCGCCAAGACTTACCCCAAGATATCAACGATCCCATTGTGGAACGCCTGGAATTTTCCGGCGGCTCGGTGATCACCTACGCGGTTAAATCAGATCAGCGTTCTGTAGAAGAATTAAGCAACCTTGTAGACCAAACTATTAGCCGCGCCTTATTGGGAGTCCGTGGTGTCGCCCAAATTCAGCGTGTGGGTGGGGTTGACCGAGAAATTCGGATTAATCTTAATCCCGATCGCTTACAATCTCTAGCGATCACCGCCACCCAGGTAAACGACCAAATCCGCGCTTTGAATATTAACTTACCTGGCGGACGTGCCGAAGTTGGTGGTAGCGAACAAAGTATCCGTACTTTAGGAAGTGCCACCAGTGTAGATATGTTGAAAACCTACGAAATCCTCTTACCACAAGGCGGTTCTGTACCCTTATCCAGCTTGGGAACCGTAGAAGATAAATTTGGCGACGTGCGCCAAACTGCACGTCTGAATAATCAACCTGTGGTAGCTTTTCAGGTATTGCGTAGTACTGGCAGCGTTCTGGTGACAGTGGAAGAAGGAGTCAAAGCAGCAGTTAAACAACTGGAAAAAACACTTCCCGCAGATGTCAAGCTGGATTTAATTTTTACTAGAGCCGATATTGTCCGCCAATCGTACCAAAGCACCATTGAGGAATTGATTCAAGCTTCGGTGCTGGCGATCATTGTTATTTTAGTGTTTTTGCGGGACTGGCGAGCAACATTAATTACTGCTGTTGCCTTACCCTTATCAATCATTCCCACTTTCGCAGTGCAGCAAGCCCTTGGTTACACCCTCAACAATATGACTTTGTTGGCATTAGCGCTGGCGGTGGGCAACTTGGTAGATGATGCCGTTGTAGAAATTGAAAACATGGAACGGCACATGGCTATGGGCAAGTCAGCTTGGGAAGCGGCTTTTGATTCTTCTGACGAAGTGGGATTAGCGGTAGTAGCAAGTGCCGCGACGATTATTGCGGTGTTTCTGCCCGTTGCTTTTATGGGTGGGATTCCGGGGCAATTTTTCCAACCATTTGGTGTTACCGTTGCCGTTTCCACAATTTTTTCAACTCTCGTAGCGCGGATGGTTACGCCGATGATGGGCGCATATCTTTTGCAGGAGAAAAAGGAGAGTCGGGGAGTAGTAATAAAATTTTTCAATTTTAAATTTACACTCCCAGGTAGCGGGAACGGAAGTAGAAAACTCAGCACTGAAAAGCGTCGGCGTTTTCAACCTTATAGATCACTCCTAGAGTGGGCGTTACGCCATAGATTGACAACGATCGCGATCGCCTTAGCTTTCTTTATTGCTAGTTTGACGTTGGTTCCCTTAATTCCCAAGGGTTTCGTTGATGATGGCGACTTCGGATTTTCCAATGTATCTGTAGAACTACCTCCCGGCTCCACTTTAGAAGACGTTAACAAGGTAGTCACACAAGCGACTGACATCATCCGGCAAAACCCAGTCGTTGAAAGGGTACTAGCAACAGAAGAGATCAATTCTGCAACCCTTGCCATTAATCTCAAACCTAGAGAGGAACGAAATATTTCTCAAAAACAGTTTGAGGAACAAGTACGTCCTTCCTTTGAGCAAATACCAGGAGCGAGAATTAGTTTTCAAAGTCAGTCACCAGGTGGTAGTCGTAAAGGTTTATCAATTGTCCTCAGGAGTGAAAATCCTCAAGCATTGAATCAAGCTGCTGATGCCCTAGAAAAACAGATGCGATCTATAACTGGATTGGTAGAAGTGTCTTCTAGTGCGAGTTTAGTTAAACCAGAGATTTTGGTAATTCCTAACCCGCAACGGGCAGCAGATTTGGGGGTGACAGTGCAAGCGATCGCTCGGACTGCTTCCCTTGCCACCATCGGCGACAATGATGCTAACTTAGCAAAATTTAATTTAAGCGATCGGCAAATCCCCATTCGTGTCCAAATCGACCCGAAAGCGCGGGCTGACATCAACACAATCACGAATCTCCAAGTCCCCAGTCAAAATGGTAGACTAGTTCCCCTTGTGGCAGTGGCAGATATCCGTTTTGGTAGCGGACCTGCTACCATTAACCGTTACGATCGCGCCCGTCAAGTTGCCGTAGAAGCCAATTTACAAGGCATTTCTTTAGGACAGGCAGTCGAGACAATTAATAAACTACCTGTGATGCAAAACTTACCGCCAGGAGTAGTACAGCAACCTTCAGGCAGTGCCAAAATTATGCAAGACATTTTCGGTCGCTTTGGCGGTGCATTAGGGCTGTCATTAATGTGTATCTATGCAATTCTGGTGCTGCTGTATAACAACTTCCTGCATCCATTATCAATCATGGCAGCCTTGCCCTTTTGTTTAGGCGGCGCACTGATAACGTTGATGATTGCCCAAAAACCCTTGGGACTTTATGCCCTGATTGGTGTCGTGTTGCTGTTAGGGATTGTCACCAAAAACTCGATTTTGTTAGTTGACTATACAATTATCAATATGCAAGAAGGCAAAACCCAACGTCAGGCACTTATAGAATCGGGTGTTTCACGTCTGCGCCCAATTTTAATGACTTCTCTGGCAACGATCGCCGGGACTTTGCCTTTAGCATTAGGAATTGGTGCGGGTTCTGAAGTTCGCCAACCAATGGGAATAGCCATTATGGGCGGTTTCACAACTTCCACCCTGCTGACACTGCTAGTAGTGCCAGTGATATTTAGCTACATTGACAACTTCCAAACTTGGATTATGGATACATTACGCTATGGCTTTGGTAAAAAACCGTCGCGCCCATAATTAGAACTTACGCACTGTACTTCGCCATTTTTGTAAAACTTAAAAAGGTTCAGGAGCATGGCTCAAGCTAGTATTGGGATTATTGGTGGTAGCGGTCTTTACAAAATGGATGCGCTCAAAGATGTAGAAGAGATACAAGTTAAGACTCCCTTTGGTTCACCATCTGATGCTTTGATTCTGGGGACTTTGGATGGTACGCGGGTAGCTTTTTTGGCGCGTCATGGCCGCAATCACACGCTTTTACCGTCTGAGTTACCGTTCCGCGCTAATATCTATGCGATGAAGCAATTGGGTGTGGAGTATTTAATTTCAGCTAGTGCTGTGGGTTCCTTGAAAGCAGAGGCGAAACCACTGGATATGGTAGTGCCAGACCAGTTTATTGATCGGACAAAAAATCGGATTTCAACGTTTTTCGGTGAAGGAATTGTCGCTCACATTGCTTTTGGTGATCCGATTTGTCAGAATTTGGCTGTTGTGTTGGCAGATGCGATCGCATCTCTCAATTTACCAGAAGTTACTCTCCATCGCGGCGGTACTTATGTGTGCATGGAAGGCCCAGCTTTTTCTACTAAGGCAGAATCAAATCTTTACCGCAGTTGGGGTGCAACAATTATTGGCATGACTAATTTACCGGAGGCGAAGTTGGCAAGGGAAGCGGAAATTGCTTATGCAACCTTAGCGCTGGTGACAGATTATGATTGTTGGCATCCCGACCATGACAGTGTGACGGTGGAATTGGTAATTGGCAATTTGCTGCGAAATGCTGTAAATGCTCAAAAGGTAATTCAAGAAACTGTGCGACGCTTGAGTGAAAATCCGCCGCCGAGTGAGGCGCATTCGGCGTTGCAGTATGCGATTTTGACTCAGTTGGATAAAGCACCAACGGCGACGAAGGAAAAGTTAGGGTTATTGTTGCGGAAGTATTTGTAATATAAGAATCCAGAATCCAGCATTTATAAGACTTGGAAACCCCAATTTCATAATTTGAAGAAAATCAAGCAGCCTTACCACCCTTGATTTTCCAGCCATTCTGACTTCTGACTCCTGAATTCTTACAAAATAACTAATGATAAATGACAGACAAGACTTTAGCTGAGGCTTTACTTGATTTTTCAGTTTTAACCGATTTAGAAGCTTGGTTAGCACGAAATCAAGGTTAATACAGCAGAATTGGGAAGTAAAACAAGCTCTAATGACCGATCGCACCATCAAACTGTTCAGTAAAACATCATTATCTAAAATAATACAGGCGATCGCTGATGAATATATAAGCTTTCGTCACCAACATCACGATTTTTATCACCAACGTCACGACCAGACGATTAAAAATAGTGCCAGAGATATTCCACATCCACGGACATCATATAAATATATGAACACAACACCTTCTAAAAGAGAAACAGATGAAATGTTCAAGTGGTTAAATCGTAACCGCCAGATGTTATTAGATTTATATAAAAATCAATATATCGCTTACAATGCAAATGGAATAATTGCTCACAGCGAAAACTTACGCGAAGTTTTAGTATTAGGTAATGCTGCAAAACAGCCTTTTTTAATTTACTTAGTTCCCCGTCAGACTGCTTCTGTAGAAATTTTGCCAATTCGCTTCCGCACCGTCACTCGCCATGATTGGCAACCAAATTATAGCGTTATTTTAAAACACAGAGATATAGAATCTAATACAACAATGTTAGTAGATTCTGGTGCTGAATTAAGTTTAATTTCATTGAAAGTTGGTCAAGATTTAGGCTATGCTTTGGCTGATTCAGAATCAACTTTGTTGGCAGAAACTATAGGTGGCAGAGTTGAGTATGTTTTACGTAATGTCGAAATGACAATTGACGAACACAATTTAATTACTCCTGTAGCATGGTTACAAACCAATACAGGCGGAGAACAATTGCTTTTAGGGCGAGAAGTTGTATTTGATAAATTTAATATTGAATTTAGGCAAGCTGAGGAGCAAATTATTTTTACATGGCGTGAAGATTTAAAGTCATAAATTCAATAATTTAATAGTGTTTAACTACTCATTCTTCAGACTCCTCAGCAATTTTCCGAATTTTTTCTTGAAATCTAGCGAAAACAACTTCGCCATCAGTTACTTGTCCTTTAGCGATTTGTTCAGTTCCTACAGCAATTTTTTGGCGTAATTCTTCAATTCGCCGTTCTCTTTCTTGAAGTAACTTAAAAGCTTCATTGATCACATCCTCTACACTAGCAAATCTACCACTTGCAATTTGCGCTTGAATAAATTGCTCTATTTCTGACTTTAGTATGATATTCATAACTTGTACCTCAGCGAAAAAAGTTTGTACCAGTTTGTGATTGAATTGCGTTCAAAGAGCGTAGTTTACCGCCGTAGGCATCGCTTACAAGTTTTGCAAGACAAGATGCAAGAGTATAACAACGCCAAGTTTTTATTTATCGTCCTAATACTACGGTTGAGGTATTAGAGAAACCTAAGACACTCAATGGTGAACCATTGCTACCTGGGTTTATTTTGGATTTAAATCAGGTTTGGTACGTCATCAATTCACTCTTAAGCCGACCTTAATGTTCCAATTTTCTTAAAAAGTCTGTTAGCGAACTCTTATTTTGAAAAGTAGCTCGAATTGTATCGCTATTATTATAATCAACGATAACTTCAAATTTTTCAAATTCCCCAACTGGACTGTCAATCTTAAGTGTATCTAGTCCACTAATTGCATGATCAATACTATCAAATTCGTATCTCTTTCCGAAAAGTGAAATTAAAACTATATTAGTAATGAAACGCTCAAGACAATTTCTAAGTGTTTCCATAAACCTATCTACTTCTTCATGACAAACTTGCATCAAAGCCTGTCGCAGTTTTTCTTTATCTGAAATAGTAAGACTATCAAGTTGTCTAAATGCTGTAGTATAGCTTTCGTCAGGAGTATCTTCATCAAAAGCAACATCAAAATCAATTACCTTAAATGCTGATACTACACCCTTATACGGGATATAAATAACTGCAAAGCCATTATTTTTTAGTTGTTCTAACGCTGGCTTTGTGAAATCTCCAGCTAATACTACCCCATAAAAAGGTGCAGACAGATGATGAAGCTCAATAATTGGTAATATCGCCCCTTGGATTTCCTGAGCTTTATTCCTTGAGTGCTTTGTATATCTACGCCATGCAGATTCAATAAATGCAACAGGTCTGCCAAGCTTATTATCAGTGCCATCAACTTCAATCACAAAATCTAGATCATGCTTATTTCCATACTTATCATTCCAAGTAACCTTTTTACCACTTCTAGCTGGACGCGATCGCTGCCAGTCAAGATAGTAGTTTTTAACTTGAGTAAATTGCTGTAATCGAGGTTTAAGAATATCGTAAAGTACAATATCTTCAAGAAGTTTGCCTAGTTGCTGACCAAACTTGTGTGATGGTGACTGTGCCATAATCTAACTTTCTATCCAAAGCCTTCCTTCATGTAAAGGAATATTATGTTTTCTGTTTTTCCACTTGATGTTACGCTCTCTAATTTTCTCAAAAGACCATAAGCAAAACCCCGCCTCATTTGCTAATTTTCCAAACCACTGCTCAACTGGAACATACACCCCGTATGGAGCGGAATCTCCAACTACAAAGCAAATCTTACAATCAGATGTTGTAACTCGACGAAGGGCATGAAATACAGATCCCATATCAATAAAATACGCGGCGATCATTGTGTGATAGGCCTTATTGCCAGCTTTAGTCTCTCGGACTTTTTCTAGCTCTTTACAAACAGGAATTAGCTCATCTCGAATTGGCTCAAGGCTAGGATCAGCTATCAAAATATCCAATTTCAATCGATCCTTTGACACATGTTGTGAACTTGAACGAATCAGAAACTTGCGAACTGTATCATGTAAATCCCCCCAAGAGTTAACCTCGCCCCAAAAGGTCATTTCGAGGCGCGTGGCATCAGCATAGTCATAGTTGTTTGCATAAGGTGGAGAGGTGATTACTAAATCTATTGACTTGTCGGGAATACTTTCTAAAATCCTTGCATCTTCTTTAAGAAGGGTAGCTTGGCTTGCTGTTCTCAGACACTGCATATAACGCATATCTTCTAACATCAAAGCGACTTGGGCATCTAGTGCATTAAGTGGTTTATAAATCTTGGCTTTTCGTTTGTTTGGAAGAATATATTGCCACTGCGCCGTGCCTACATAGCTTGACAATCGTAAAGTAGCAGAGATTGCTAGAAAAGTGAGAGACTGTAACTCTTCAGATAGAGTTGGAGCTAGCTTTAAATAGGCTTGCCTGATTTTGAAGAGATATATTAATATGTCCTCGGTGTAGCATTTATTTAGTAACACTGGCATTTTGTCTGGAAACTTTGGCTGAAGATTAGCAGCAAGATTTTTAATCTCAGCGATCGCTTCCAAAAACTCATCGGTATTTATCTCCCATGAGAGCTTCCCTTGTGCAAGCCGATAAACAAAAGGGTGCGCTTCAATACCGTAGGAATTCACACCAAGCTTATCAGCAGCAACACAAACAGTGCCCGATCCTGCAAATGGATCGAGGACAATTTTCGGTTTCAGTTCTGCGATTACTCCTTCAACCCAAGTCGCTGAAAATCCAGCAGAATACCTAAACCATCTATGAATAGGTAATTTCATATTGTCAGTAAATGTGCCTGTTCTTTCTGTAATAGCTCTTGATTGAAAATCATTGCAAAGTTCTGACATCAAATTTAAAAGCTGAAGTAATAAGACTTACTTATTTTAAGGGTGAACCGTTGTTACTTGGGTTTGTTTTGGATTTAAGTCAGGTTTGGTGAGAAATAAATTCAAAATCTTCAAGGTTTTAACCTTACTATTTGGGCAAAATAACTTAGTGAGTAATTTTTGTATCACTAGGCAGAAATAAAAATTATGAAGTTAAATCTAAATTATAAAGATATGTCCGTTTTATCTTACATTCATCGGAGGAAACTGCCATCAGCACCTGGAATTTATTATGTGGGTAATCATGATTGCCCAGTTATGTATATTGGTCTTGCACATAACTTGAAAAAGCGGCACTTAAACCATCATCGCCAAGTACAGTTTAACAAAATTCAAAATGCTGTCATATATTACCGTGTTTTAGCAGAGGATGTATTAACTAAAATCTCAAATTTGAGAGCGGTTCTAATGAGGTTGGAGAAGCAGTCTATAAGTTACTACAAGCCACCTCTCAATTACACACCCGTACTAAGAGCAATTTATCTTCAAGATAGGAAGGGAGTGATTCTCCGTTTTGGCCAAAATGAATCATAAACAAAATCGGGACTGAGAAATTAATCTCAGTCCCGATAAAAAAGCGGGTTAACCGCTATTTATGTGGTTAACCCGTTCAGCTTTGGGAACGCGCAGAGAAATTGTTATTGCAATACCAACTTCACGTTAGCGTTTTGCAGACCGCGTTGTTTTACTTCAGCCAAAGTTTTGTTAACAGCATACTTTTGGTTGATAGAGTTGATCAACTCGGTTTGATTGTGCTTCTTAGCAACTCCCCACAAGTCAGCGATTAGGTCAAAAGAACCATCGCTGTTGCGAGACCAGCCGAGGTCATATTCGCCATCCAACATAGCAACGATGTCAGAACGGACACGCTGACCGTTATAACCACGGACATCAGCTTCAGTCTTTACGCTGATACCTAAGTCGCGCAAGGAAGCCTTGAGGATTTCGGCATCGGTGATCTTGGTACGCAGGGTGCTAAAGTGAGACATTTGGGTTTCCTCCAATAAGAAGATTGAGAAAAACGACAACGGTTTGTTTCGGGCGAAGCCGCGTTTAACAGGATGCGGCTTTTTTTATAACTGCTAGCATTCAGAGCTAGCCTTTCCCCCTGGGATGGCAGAGGAAAGCTTTTAAAACTCCATTCGCTGATATTCAGCTACGGAGGATGCTGCGGGGCGTGCGCGCTGTCTGGCCCAATCTCTCAGAGCCGTTACTTGTTCTTGCATCGTTCGAGACAGCGGCAATGTTGCCTTCAGTGCAGCAATAATATCTAGTTGGGTGAACTCCCGATCTTGGGCAAAAGCTTCATACATTGCCGCAACGATCGCTTGCTCAACTTCTGCCCCAGAAAAGCCATCAGACATCTTGGCTAGTTGCTCAAGATCAAATCGAGAGATGTCTTCACGGCGTTTCGTCAGGTGAATATTGAAAATCTGCTGCCGTTCTTCCGGTGTTGGCAGATCCACAAAGAAAATCTCATCAAAGCGTCCTTTCCTCAAGAATTCGCCAGGTAAGCGTTCTACTCTGTTGGCGGTTGCCATCACAAACACTGGTGATTTCTTATCTTGCATCCATGTCAGGAAAGAGCCGAAGATTCTACTTGAAGTCCCCCCATCAGAATCGGAGGAGCCTCCACTACCAGCAAAGGATTTATCCAATTCATCGATAAACAAAATTGCTGGGGAAATAGATTCTGCTGTTTTCAGGGCGTTTCGCAGATTTGCCTCACTTCGTCCCACCATTGAGCCGTCGTAGACTCGCCCCATATCTAACCGCAACAGTGGTAAACCCCACAGCCGGGAAGTAGTTTTGGCAATTAACGATTTACCACAACCGGGAACTCCGAGAATTAACATCCCCTTTGGTTGAGGCAAACCATACTCTCTCGCTCTTTCTGTAAAGGCGTTAGAGCGTTGCTTGAGCCATCTTTTTAACTCGTCTAAGCCACCTACAGCATCAATGGTTTCATCTTCTTCAATATATTCTAAGATGCCATTGCGCCGAATTAGTTGCTTTTTCTCAGATAAAACGATATCTACTTCATCTTCCGTTAAACGCCCGGTAGTTACCTGTGCCTTCCGATAGACTTTCTCGGCTTCATCTTTAGTTAGACCCAAAGCGGCTCTGAGAAGCTTTTCTCTGGCTTCTGTTGTCACCCGCCGACCACGATTTTGATCTATATGAGAAGTAAGTACTTTATTCAACTCAGCCATATCTGGCAATGTAAAATCAAGAACTACAACTTCCTTTTCCAGTTCTATAGGTACTTGCTGCATCGGCGACATCAAAATGATGTTCTTTTGCGTACCTTTGAAGCTGGCGATCGCATCGCGCAATGATCTGTTGGTTGCAGGAGCATCTATAAATGGATGTAAATCTTTAAGAATAAATATACTTGGTTCTTTCTGCCTGATTATCCACTCAATCGCTGCCTCAGGAGACACAGTATTATGTTGAGTGACATTCCGGGGTTGACCATACTCCACAATCCCGTGTGTTACTGTCCAAATAAATACTCGGCGCAGGGGCTTTAATAACTGGGCGATCGTGGAAATTGCTTGCTCGGCCCGCTCTTCCTCGGAGGTCACAAGGTAGATTAAAGGGTATTGAGCTTGAATTAGGATATTGAGCTCTTCTTTCATACTTCGACCTACTTGAGACCTTATAGAGACAGTAGAGACATTGCTTCTGGTAAAGACAACCAAATCACGAATAACTCATAATTCTTATTTAGCAAGGAACTAACTCTTCCTCACCCTTGGGATTAGTTTCATCCATTTCATCAATGGGAAGACGTTCTTGACCAACTACTCCTGGTTGATTGCCCAAAGTAACCAGTCCCCCATCACGTAAGACTAGCGAACTATCACAAGTTGGGCATGAATAAAGTCTATGAGTCCGCCCATAAGAAGAATCTTCTACCTCGTCAACCAATTCTGAATTCGACAGGTAAAAAACGAGGGCGCGTTCCGCAAGTTCTGACATTGGCTGTGAATCGACTGCTGAACGAATCTTCAATTTTCTGTGCAACTCTGGCGATAAATACAAAGTGACCTTTTGCTTAGTTTGCGTTTGCATATAACTCTTTAACGGTCTTACCCGGGTATGTATATCAAGTTATCGGTTTCTTTATTGGTTGTCAAGATGGCAAAACGTTTTAACGCTATTTTTGTTACATTTGTTTACATTTGGGGCTGAAATGCTATTTATATTGAGAATTGAGCGATAAATCGCTCACTACAAACCTGTCAATTCAAAACCTGAAACCTTGATGGAACTTAGCGATAAAGCAATGATTGCCTGACTTGGCTTATTTTTTGATTATTTGGAGCGTCAGCGGATTAAAGTTAAACACCTTTCCGGTTGTAAACAACTGGTATCCACAGGAGATGCCAGCGAATGACACTAGCATCGAAAAAAGGGAAACTGAGCCGATTACAACACCACTGGCGATGAATAGAGCAATTCCGATGCCAATCAACACCCATCCTAGTTTTCGATGATCGCGCCCACCCCAATTCAGAGCTACTACACCTCCCATACACAGCAAAATTCCAGGTGTGCTACGTAAATAAACACTGATATAAATGCTTGTACTTAAAAATGTAATCCCTGCGAGGATTAGCCCTAAGCCAATAAGCTTACTGGCAAGGACTACTTGATCTTCCTCTTCTTTAGCGATCGCAGGAACTGTAATTTTTGTGGGCGCGGAGTTTGGCGGAGGATTTTTTGTGGCAGATGCAGAGTGTTGCTGTACCCTAAACATAAAAGTTATTTTGTCTCCCTGCCCAAGGGAAACTCTGTCTCCCGGTTGTAGGGGAGAAAAAACTTGAGGTTGAAGTTTTACACCGTTAATATATGTACCATTAGAACTGCCCAAATCAGTGATATGGTATTCGTCCCCATTTACCCAGATTTGCGCGTGGATGCGAGATACCACATCCGAATCTGGTAAGCCAGAAACATCAATATCTGGTGGTTTTTCGTCGTTTGGCTTACCGATGCAAATTACAGAAAGATTCGGTGGAAATTGTAAAGATGTGTTGGTTTGGAAGTGAAAAAGCTCCAAAGTTAGCTCGGCTGTCTGAGATGAACTGTACATTAGTTGTGTGATAAAGCACTTTATATAAGTTTCTCTACCGAGAACTCAAAAGAGAATGGTAAATATCCTGAATATTATTGAATTTTTAATGAGCGCTCTTTCAGTGCAAGGTATTGATCTGAGTTTCTGGTATTTCGATAAAATTAGTGACTTTGGCAAAATGTGTAATGTAAATGGCTACTGCTAATAAAATCTGTAGTTTGGGGCGAAGAATTTATCGGTTTGCCGCCAGCGTTAGCGGAGTCATTGCCCTGTTTATAATTCTGTGGGGTTGTACTGCATCTGATTTTAACGCCGGAGCGATCGCCTGGAAAACTTATAGTAACTCCCGTTATGGTTTTGAATTTCTATATCCGAGTAACTGGACTTCCTTAGCAGCCCCAGCAAATGATGATGGAATTGCGTTTATTTCACCACAAGATAACTCAGTGGAAATTCGGGGATGGGCAAGTCAGCAGTTGCCAAATTCGATTGTTACAGATCAAGAGTCTGTGAACAAGATAAAACCAAACTTTCAGACCGCCCAAGGAGTATCTGGGGTAATGGTTGTAGAAGTTGATCAACAAGTAGGTTCGATGACACTGACACTAACTCAGAGTCAAGTAAAGTACTACTGGCAAGGACGAAGCAAAAGCCAAAATTTTCCAGATTACTATCGTTTGTTTTATTACATTGCCCAGCAGTATCGGATTTCCAAGTTTTAATAGGGCATTGGGCACGGGGAATTGGGGAAAAATTCTTCTAACTCCTAATTCCTAACTCCTAACTCCTAACTCCTAACTCCTAACTCCTAACTCCTAACTCCTAACTCCTAACTCCTAACTCCTAACTCCTAACTCCCCACTCCCCCTAAAATTCACATCTCCCGCAGAATAATGATTAAGAGGGGACATAAACCTGATAGATTTAGCTATCAGCGAGTAAAAACTGGTTAAGATGAAAGTCCTGGTTATTGGTGGCGATGGGTATTGCGGTTGGGCAACTGCTCTTTACCTTTCCAATCGAGGTTATGAAGTTGGAATTTTAGATAGTTTGGTGCGGCGGCACTGGGATAATGAACTGGGTGTTGAAACTCTCACCCCGATCGCACTAATTCAGCAACGTCTTCAACGCTGGCAAGATTTGACTGGCAAATCTATCGATCTGTTCATCGGCGATATTACTAATTACGAATTTCTCAACAAAACATTACATCAATTTCAGCCAAACGCCCTAGTACATTTTGGTGAACAGCGTTCGGCTCCATTTTCGATGATTGATCGTGAACACGCAGTTCTTACCCAGGTCAATAATGTAGTTGGGACGTTAAACCTACTGTATGCCATGCGGGAAGATTTCCCAGACTGTCATTTGGTGAAACTGGGAACGATGGGCGAATATGGTACACCCAATATCGACATCGAAGAAGGGTATATCACCATTGAACATAATGGACGCAAGGATACCTTACCTTATCCTAAGCAGCCCGGTTCAATGTACCATTTAAGCAAAGTCCATGATAGTCATAACATCCACTTTGCTTGCCGGATTTGGGGATTGCGGGCAACGGATCTAAATCAGGGTGTGGTTTACGGTGTCTTAACCGAAGAAACGGGGATGGACGAATTATTGATTAATCGGCTGGATTATGATGGTGTGTTTGGTACAGCACTGAACCGCTTTTGTATTCAAGCCGCGATCGCACACCCCCTAACCGTCTATGGCAAAGGTGGGCAAACTCGCGGATTTTTGGATATTCGGGATACAGTCCGATGTGTGGAATTAGCGATCGCTAACCCTGCCGAAGCTGGGGAATTCCGCGTATTTAACCAATTTACCGAACAATTCACCGTCGGCGACTTAGCATTGATGGTGAAAAAAGCTGGTAACGCTATGGGATTAAAGGTAGAAATCAATCACCTAGATAATCCCAGAGTTGAGAAAGAAGAACATTACTTCAACGCTAAAAACACTAAATTGCTCGATTTAGGTTTACAGCCTCACTTGCTTTCTGATTCTCTACTCGACTCTCTGTTAAACTTTGCCATCAAGTATCAGAAACGAGTTGATCACAAACAAATTCTGCCCAAAGTCTCTTGGCACAGAAGTTAGGGTAAACCCCAATAAATCGCGGGTTTAAAACTGGTCGTCATGTCTTAGCACAATATGACGACTATCAGTTGTTGTTTATTAGACGCATCATCCGGGTATTACTAAATTTCCTGTTTACCACAGTTATTTTGACTGTACATAATTGATTACAGCACGCGAGACAGTTTATTTTGTGTTTAATATAGGACTCCTATTTGATTTTTGAACAAAATTAGGTATTGTAGGGTGTGTTAGAACGAAGTTCGTAACGCACCATTATCAAGGGTTTGGTGCCGTACTCTCCTTGCTAACACAACGCCAGTTCGCTCAAGTCGGGAAACCCGCCCACACGACTGGCT
>JBBSCU010000014.1:0-38050 GCA_038249935.1 Chroococcales cyanobacterium | reverse complement strand
GAGAGCTAGAGAGCTTGGTCTTGCAGTTATTATCACCGATCACCACGACATCCCCCAAAAATTACCGCCAGCTAACGCTATCCTCAACCCCAAACTAATAGCCGAATCGTCACCTTATCGGGGTGTTGCTGGTGTTGGTGTTGCCTACATTTTGGCAGTGTCTCTAGCACAACAGCTAGGGGAAACTAAGGGCTTAATCCAGCCGATGCTAGCACTATTTACACTGGGAACGATCGCAGATTTAGCTCCCTTAACTGGCGTAAATCGTCGTTGGGTGAAACGTGGTTTACAGAATTTACCCAAATCCAACTTGGCTGGGGTGAAGGCGTTAATTCAGGTAGGTGGCGTGCAGGTGAGAGGAGATGAAGAGAAACTTCAAATTCAAAATCCAAAATCCAAAATTCAAAATCCAAAATCGCTCAAGCCTGAAGATATTGGGTTTCGCCTGGGGCCACGAATTAATGCTATTGGTCGGCTTGGGAACCCTCAAACTGTCATTGAACTGCTGACTACAGATGATATGGGGATAGCGCTGGAACTGGCAATGCAGTGCGAACAAACCAATACCAGCCGCCAACTAATGTGTGAGCAAATTGAACAAGAAGCGATCGCTTATGTAGAGACAGAATTTGTTGCGTCTCTACAAGATGATCGTGTATTAGTTGTTGTTCAACCCAATTGGCATCACGGCGTTATTGGCATTGTCGCCTCCCGCTTGGTAGAACGCTACGGTGTTCCCGTATTCATCGGTACTTATGAGAATGAGCAACAGATACGCGGTTCAGCGCGAGGAATTCCAGAGTTTAATGTGTTTGAAGCTTTGGAATATTGTCACGATTTACTAGGCAAATTTGGCGGACACAAAGCAGCCGGCGGATTCTCTTTCCCAGCAGAGAATTTACAGGTATTGCGATCGCATTTGATTGAATTTGCTAACCAGTGCCTTGAACCTGAGCATCTCAAACCTCTGCTTAAAATTGATGCCGAAGTCAACCTCAATCAAATCAATCAGCAGCTTTATCAACAGCTTAATGCTCTGCACCCCTGCGGTATGGACAACCCCGATCCAATTTTTTGGACACCGAATGTCGAGGTGGTTGAGCAAAAAATTGTTGGTAAGGGTCACATAAAACTGACAATTGCCCAAACTGTCGATCATCAGCAGTATAAAATTAAAGCGATCGCCTGGCGTTGGGGCGACTATTTCCATTTACCATTGCGAGTGGATATTGCTTACAAACTGCGAGAAAACTACTTTAACGGTAATACTACTATCGAGCTAGAGTTAATCGGTGTTAGACTACCAACTCAGCTTCAACAATTTTTTGCTTCCCCACGTATCCCGTCAAGCACCACTTTTGAGTACAACCAACGACATTATACTTGTGGTTTTTATAAAAACGGTATTGGAGCAGAATTAAGAATTAAAAACCCTGAAGGCAAGGTCTTAGCCATGCAGCCAGGACAGATAATTGGTTTGCTAGGCACCAATCGTCAAAACGCCAAAGAAGTTGATATTTTTCAACCACAGTATGAGAGCATTATTCAAGCTGCTCTTCAGGCGTTATCAGTATTGAATGCTGAGTTATGAGTTAGGAGTTTTAAATTCCAAAATTTTCTTTACTCAGCACTCAGCACTCTTATAAATTACCGTTACGAAATGCCAGCACAAAGATTACCAATGGTCCAGAAATTACGATTAGTGCTATAGACAGCAATTGGAAAATAACTTCCCAATTGATACTAGTGAAGGTGTTAAACAAAGAGTCAAACATTTTTTCTTTTCTCCTCCCAATTGGTTTAAAAAATTCAATAACTTAATTGCAAAACCCGAAATCGATCATATCTGGCTATGGCCTGTTAGATTTAATTTACTTAACAAAATTATAAGAAAAGACATAAAAACGTAAAATTAGAAGGATTGGGCATTGCATTATGTTATTCTCCCCCCTGCTCCTCTGCTTCCCCAATACGGTTCGGATAAGACTTGATCCCCCCAACCCCCTTAAAAAGGGGGGCTAAGAATGGGTCTATTTCCCCCTTTTTAAGGGGGATTAAGGGGGATCTTTAAGGGCTATGTATCTTAACCGAACTGTATTGTCCCCACTCCCCACTCCCCACTCCCCAATCCCCACTCCCCACTCCCCACTCCCCAATCCCCAATCCCCAATCCCTAATCCAAAATGGCAACTTGGCAATGTGTAAAGCAATGTGGAGCCTGCTGTAATCTTGATCCAGCAGAGCGTCCAGATTTGGATGAGTATCTCTCTCCACCCGAACTAGAGCTTTACCTCAGCATGGTAGGCGAAGGCGGATGGTGCATTAATTTCGACCATACCACGCGAGAATGCCGCATCTACCAAAATCGTCCTCGCTTCTGCCGCGTGGAATCAGAAGTTTTTCAAGATATGTATGAGATTGAACCCGAAGAAGTCAACGATTTTGCCATTGACTGCTGTCGCCAGCAAATAGAAGGAGTATATGGCGATCGCAGTTTGGAAATACTACGCTTCAATAAAACTGTTGGGTTCTGACATTCCCACCGCTTATTTTTGTCTGTAGGGTTGCAATTTATTAACAATCTGAGAATATGATAGAAATATGAAAACAACCTAGCAACAAAACTACAGCCTGTGAAACTCGACTCTGCTCCTTTGGACATTTCTGGCATATTTCAGGCTGAGATTGAGCCAGAACTCAAAGACAGTACTGATTTTAACTTAACTCCTGCGATCGCGCTGCCAGTTCAGTCTGTAGTTGCGGATAGTCCTCAAAAGCAGCAATCAGCGTTAAGTGTTTTTGGTACAACTTTTGTAACCATTTTTCTAGCAGAAATTGGAGATAAGACTCAGCTATCCACTTTGTTAATGAGTGCAGAATCTCATTCGCCGTGGATTGTATTTGTAGGTTCTGCGGCGGCGCTGATCACCACCAGCTTATTAGGTGTGCTTTTAGGTAGTTGGATAGCTAGCCGACTCAGCGCGAAAACTGTAGAAAAATCAGCAGGTGTGATGTTGTTGTTGATTTCTCTAATGTTGTTTTGGGATATATTTACTAGTCATTAGAAAAACTCCCTACTCCCCCTTAATTATATGGATTGGCATCTTTTAGGACTAAGCTTTATTACAGTTTTTTTATCAGAATTGGGTGACAAAAGCCAGTTAGCAGCGATCGCACTTTCAGGGCGTTGTAATTCTCCGCGTGCTGTCTTTTTTGGTGCAGCAGGCGCACTGCTGTTGACAAGCCTTTTAGGAGCATTAGCAGGGGGTGCAGTAGCAGAATTATTGCCTACACGGATATTAAAAGCGATCGCTGCTGTAGGATTTGCCATCCTCGCTGTACGCTTGCTGTTATTTAACAATGAACCATCAGCAGATTCGGAAAAAACCCCGTAACGGAATCACCTAGTTTGCATATTATTCAGATAAATTTTGAAACTAGAAATTATAAAGGTTCCCAACCAGTTCCTTTATAGCCGTATTGAAAAATTTCTGGATGCAAAATTTCTGCCAAAATTTCTAAAGAATCTACCAGTCGTGGCCCTGGGCGATTAAAGTAAGAATTTCCATCAGTGATGTAGACCCTGCCAGCTTGGGTGGCGTGTAGTTTTTCCCATCCTGAACGTTGAGTTAACAAAGTGGCTTCTTGGCGAGTGCGATTTAAATCAAAGCCGCAAGGCATAAAAACAATTACATCTGGATTGGTAGTTAATAATGTTTCCCACGGCAAGATAGGAGAAGGCTGACCTGTAGCACAAAAGAGGGACTGTCCTCCTGCTAAGTTAACTAATTCAGGAATCCAATTTGCAGCGATCATCAAAGGATCAGTCCATTCGATACAGGCGACAGTAGGCAGTTCATCTAAAGAAAGTCCTTGGATTCTTTGCTGGCAAATTTTGACGCGAGCCTCTAAATTTTCTAAGATTTTTACCGAGTCTACGCCAAAAGTGTTACCAACTCGCTCAATATCAGCCCAAACATCTTTGAGAATATTGGGTTGTAAAGAAATAATCTGGGGTTTGCTGTGGACAAGTGTGGCAACTGCCTTTTCAACTTCATCCAAGCTGACAGCACAAACATCACACTGGTCTTGAGTGAGAATGTGGGTAGGCTGCAATTGCTCTAAAACATCTGTTTTGATTTGATAAATACTGAGAGCCGATTGCAATAATTTATTCACCTCATCGTTGATTTCGCTGCTGGAGGCATTGGAATTTAAGCGCGCTTGGGTACAAATGGGACGATTTTGAATTTCTGGAGGGTAGTCACATTCATGCGATCGCCCCACAATAGCATCAACTAACCCTAATACCGCTAAAATCTCGGTTCCACTGGGAATTAAAGAAACAATTCTTACACTACTATCCGTCATCGTTCTACCTCCACAACAGCTGCCATTACCTTACACTTTGACAAAATTTAAGTCTTTAGACATCTTTCTCTAGGAGAATCAAGGGTGTTTTGGTAGTCAGCACTAAGCAAGAAATCAACTTAAGACATACGCAAAAAGATTTTTGTTAGCGAGTCTTTGACCGTTGGAGTGCCACACCAAATTTTAAGACTTCCTAATCCCCAGCCCCCAATTCAAAATGATATACTACACTACTTCAAAGTATAATTACTTGATATTGGCACTATTTTAAATTAAATGTTAATTATCCCGTGGCAAAAATTACTGGCATGAAGTAGCAGAAGTCATTAGCCGAGTTTAGTCGGAAACTCGTTATCTAAAATTATCAGATTTGATGAGAAAAATTATACTTTCCGGTTAGGAAAAACCTGATGAAGTAATTGTAGTTATACAAAGACAGTTCTACTTTTTACGTAGAACTATAAGGCAAAATTATTTCTTCTTGAGGGAAACCAATGCAGGTGTTGTCGGCTATAGATATTACAGAACACAACCAGTCTCAAAAGGCTTTACAAATCAAAGAAAATAGTCGGCGAAAACAAAGCCAGACACTGGTACAACTGGCAAGAAGCAGCACATTTCGGCAAAGTAATCTCAATGTGGCGCTAAGGAAAATCACAGAAACTGCTGCTCGGACGCTCTTAGTAGAGCGAGTTGGGGTGTGGTTATATAATGAAGATTGTTCAAAAATTGAATGCGTCGATTTATACAATGCAAGCACCAAGGAGCATACCTTTGGTAACTTGCTTTTAAAAACAAATTATCCGGCTTATTTCCAGGCATTAGAAAAAGAAGGCAGCATTGCCGTAGATGATGCCCAAAACGATGCAAGAACCCAAGAATTATCGGAATCTTATCTTTCAGTTTTGGGCATCACATCCCTGCTGGATGCACCGATTTGGCTAGAGGGTTGTTTGGCAGGCGTAGTGTGTCACGAACACATAGGCGAAGTTCGCCAATGGACTTTGGAAGAAGAAAATTTTGCTGGTTCGATTGCAGATTTCGTGACGCTAGCTATAGAAGCGAGCCAGCGAAACGTCACACAAGAAGCACTGCAACAGAGTGAGGCGCAATTCCGGGCGATTTTTGAGCGTTCTTCTATCGGCATTGCACTTATAGATATGAAAGCACAGATAGTCGATACTAATTTGGCATTATGCGAGATTTTTGGATACAGCCAAGAAGAGCTATACGGCAAGCCCTTTACAGATTATATTTCTATCCAAAGGGGGGATTTAAAACTTTACAAACAACTGATATCAGGAATTTGCATAGACTCAAGGAGAACTTCGAGGGACGGTTTCCAACCCTTTGAGCATCAAGAGCAGCTTGTCGAAAGACATCGCATTGAGATAGAAAGACGCTGTTTACATCAAGATGGTAGCTTTGTTTGGACTCAAATATCTGTTTCTGTAATACCAGGCAGTAATGGTGAACCTGAATTTTTTCTAGCGATGATTGAAGACATTACTGAACGCAAGCAAACAGAGTTGAAACTGCGTGCCTCTCAAGAAGCAGCAGAAGCTGCCAGTCGGGCAAAAACTGAATTTCTAGCAACCATGAGCCACGAACTGCGGACGCCTCTCAATACGATTATGGGCTTATCGCAATTGCTGCAAGAAGAAATAGTTGGCGCTCTCAATGAAAAGCAGAATGAATATATGAGTTGTATATATAGTAGTAGTGAGCAATTACTGCTATTGATTAACGATATCCTTGACTTATCTAAAGTAGAAGAAGGCAAAGAGGAATTGTTTCTATCATGTATGCCAGTGTTAGATTTATGTAATTATGTCATATCGACAGTGCGCGATCGCGCCTTAGAAAAGGGATTACAACTTACACATAAAATTGACCTAAAACTAGATATTTGCATTGCTGATGAGCGGCGCATTAAGCAAATGCTGCTTAACTTGCTCACCAATGCGATTAAATTCACCCCCGCAGGTCAGGTATCGCTGGTAGTGGAAAAAGTACCACAAGGGATGATGTTTACAGTTTCAGATACTGGAATTGGTATAGACTCAAATCAGTTTCAACTGCTATTTGAACCGTTTAAACAGCTTGACAGTCAGTTAAATCGGCAGTATGAAGGCACTGGTTTGGGTTTAGCTTTGACACGTAAATTAGCGCGTCTGCACGGTGGAGATGTTACTGTGAAATCGACTTTGGGAAAAGGTAGTCAGTTCACTCTGTTTATACCAAATCTATTACCAGCAATTTTTCAGATCAACGAAACCCCAATTTTCACCTAAGCGATCGCACTCATATTTTTAGACCGGAAAAGTTTATGAGCCATTTCCCATTATTGAACACTTTGAAGAAATTGAAATATGAAAAACAAGATCCCCGACTTCTCAAAGAAGTCGGGGATCTGCGACTGGATCACTCCACTCTTTGCAACTGCGCTACTCTTGGATCAACAATTTTTTGTCCCAAGCTGGCAAATTTAATTGCCACAGACATCTTATTACCTGTTCCAAAAACATGAGTTATTTCACCAACACCAAAGGTTTTGTGTAATACTTGATCGCCTACTTGCCAATTGTGTGTTGTATCTTGTTTTCCACTAGGATTAGCGGCACTTTTAGTATAAGTTTGACGACTCAGGCGTTGAGTGCTTAATAATTCTTCTGGTAATTCGTCGAGAAATTGCGATCGCATGGCGGCTTCACGAGAACCATACAAACGGCGTTCGCGGGCGTGTGATAAAAACAACCTTTCTTGGGCGCGAGTAATTCCCACATAACACAGGCGGCGTTCTTCTTCCAAAGATGCGGGATCACTTAGCGATCGATAGCCGGGAAATAGCCCCTGTTCTAATCCCACCAAGAAGACTACGGGAAATTCCAAACCTTTGGAAGCGTGCAGAGTCATCAAAGAAACGGCTGTTTGGCCTTCTTTTAAGTTATCCAAATCGGAACTGAGGGCGGCACTACTTAAAAAGTCTCTGAGGGAAACTTCTTCGTTTTCTTCTTGAAATTGCAGTGCAGCGTTGTAAAGTTCCTGGACGTTTTGTACTCTATCTGTGGCTTCATCTGTACCTTGACTCATCAAGTCTTGAACGTAACCAGAGTCTTCTAGTATTCCTTGTAAAACCTCAGTCACGGGAAGCGTGGCCATTTGTCCTTGCCAACGACTAATCATTTCGGCAAAGCTATTTACAGCTTTTGTCGCCCGTCCAGCTAATGTATTAACTGATGTTTCATCGCTGAGTATTTCCCATAAAGTTGTTCCTAATTGCTGTGCAGCGTTTACCAAAGCGTCAATAGTGGTTTTGCCAATTCCCCGCCGGGGAGTGTTGATAACTCGCAATAGACTGACTGTATCAGCTGGGTTAGCGATCGCTCTTAAATATGCGACGACATCTTTAATTTCTTTGCGATCGTAAAACTTCATTCCTCCCACAACTATGTAAGGAATTTGATATTTTACCAACAATTCTTCAAAAGGACGAGATTGGGCATTTGTCCGATAAAGTATCGCAAAACTACCCCAGTTCAACTCTGGGTTTTGCTGTTCTAAAGTGCGAATTTGATTGATTACAAATGCCGCTTCTGCCAGTTCTTCATCAGCTTTGTGACAAGTAATCTGCTCACCCGGACCCCGCGTCGCTTTCAGGACTTTATCAATCCGTTGGGTGTTATTTTCAATCAGTTCATTAGCCGCTTGTAGAATGTTTTCACAAGAGCGATAGTTTTCTTCCAGCTTAACCATCGTCCGGGTGTCATCATCTACCAAACCATCACCAAAGTCTTCCTGAAATCCCAGCAAGATGGTGAAATCTGCCATCCGAAAACTATAAATGGATTGATCTGCATCGCCAACAACGAAAACTGAGCGATTTGGCCATTTCCATTCGCTCTTTCTGGTTTCGCCATTAGTAACTAATAAGTGGATGAGTTGATACTGAGTCCGGTTAGTATCCTGATATTCATCTACAAGAATATGGCAAAATTTCCGATGCCAGTAACCCAATACCTGCTCGTTTTGCTGAAATAATCTAGTAGGTACAAGAATTAGATCATCAAAGTCAAGAGCGTTGTTTTCTGCTAACTTATCTTGATATAAATTATAGACTTGAGCAATTATTCGTCCGCGATAATTGGGTTGATCTTGCTCAAATTCTTGGGGTGATAATGCTTGGTTTTTAGCGTTACTAATAGCGTAGCGGACAGAGCGGGCATCAAACTTCTTATCGTCTAAATTTAGCTGTTTATTAACGATTTCTTTGATCAGAGTCATAACATCTGATTCATCAAAGATAGAGAAATTGCGATTCCAACGCCGTCCTTTTTCGTCTACATATTTTTCAATATCAAAGCGAAGAATCCGAGAAAATAGACTGTGAAAAGTGCCACACCATAAGTCTTTGATAGTATTTTTATAAACTTGCGATCGCAATTGGCTTTGTTGATATTCTGTCAACAGATCCAACTTCTGACCGTGTTGTTTCATCGCCAGTTGTTCAGCAAATAGCCGTTGAATCCGGTCTTTCATCTCCCGTGCGGCTTTGTTGGTAAAAGTAACCGCCAAGATATTTTCTGGATCAACACGGTGTTTCAGAATTAGATTCGCAATGCGATAAGTCAGCGCTCGTGTTTTACCGGAACCTGCACCAGCAACAACTAGCAACGGGCCACAGTAATGTTCGACAGCTTGACGTTGGCTAGGGTTAAGGTGACTGAGAAAGTCGAGGGTTGTTGTCATGGATGTGAAAAAGCGATTGCCTGGTGTCACATCAATAGAGAGTCGCTATTGCCCAGGTTACAATATCCTAACGAAACTTGGTCAATAAACATTGTATGGCAATATTCTTAACCAAGATGACTTAAATTAAAGTAAAACCAAAAAATCCTCACAGAAATAATGGGTTTTGCGATCGCTCAATCCAACCTACAAATTATGATGCAATTGACAAAGATTAAGCTGTATGATTTGGCAGGAGCCGAGGACAATCGCCGTTTTAGCCCTAACTGTTGGCGTGTGCGGCTGGCTCTACTCCATAAAGGATTGCCCTTTGAAGCTATACCTTGGCGGTTTACTGAAAAGGAAACTATTGCCTTCTCAGGACAGGGTAAAGTACCCGTAATAGTTGATAATGAGGAAGTTATTTACGATTCGTGGGCGATCGCTCAATATTTAGAAGAGAGCTATCCTGAATACCCATCACTATTTGGTGGAGAGATTGGCAAGTCGTTATCTCGGTTTGTCACTGATTGGGTTGAAGCAGTACTCAATCCTGAAATTGTACGATTGGTTATCACAGATATTTATTCGCACCTACACGAAAAAGACAAAGACTACTTCCGCCAAACACGCGAAAAGGCTTTTGGTGCAACATTAGAGGCAATCTCTGCCGACCGGGAACAGCGAGTTATCACCTTTGGTAATAGCCTCACCCCACTGCGTCGAACTCTCCAGCACCAAACCTTCTTGGCTGGACAGACACCAGCTTGGGCAGATTATGTAGTGTTTAGCTCTTTTCAGTGGGCACGCTGCGTTAGCTCATTTCCCCTACTTGCAGCAGATGATCCAGTTTATCGCTGGCGCGATCAAATGTTTAATATTTTTGATGGGGAAGCTCGTAAGGTCTTAGCATATCAGTCTTAGTTTTTAACCCAGGTCGGTGGGTTTTGTCTGTGTAGCCAAGCCAGTGCGTTGGGCGGCTCCGCCGACTTGAAGCACCTGGCGCGCGAATTCTATTTGCCAAGACAAGTAATAAATTTAGACTAAATTTAGGACTTACGCACTGTACAAATTCATCGTGATGTGCATTAACGAAAAATACGTTGTTTCAGGCTTTTTTTAATTATCTTTTGATGCCTACGGCGGTAAACTACGTAAATAGGCCATACTGTAGGGGTTTAGCATGCTAAACCCCTACGAAAGATGTGGTTTTTAACCTTGTTCATATTTTGTATTTCCTGTCAATGCGTAAGTCCTATAATTCATAATTTATTTAGGGGTTGCAGCAAATAAATGCTGCTTTAGCACGTCTAAACGTGAACAGTTCCAATAATCAACATGGGAAACAATTAAACCATCAGAGTTAAGACCTAATTCACTCCAACCAGGAATGGAGATACGTGGCTTCCAGGGGAGAGGAGTATTCCAACTAAGTGTCCACTCAGTTTTAATTGTGTCTTTCAAACCTTGAATATTATGTAAATCCATTTTGGGATTTAAAAACCAAGTTTCGATGAAATTAATCATTTCTTTGTAGCGTTTAACGCCATGAAATTTATTCAATGGGTCTTGAAAATAAACGTCTGGAGCGTAAATGCTGTAAGTTTGATTTGCTGGGAATCTTTGATAGTCTTCTTTGAGGATTTCAATGATATCCATGATGAATACAAATATGTTTAAATCAGTGTAATATCTAAGCGGGATGTGGATAAAAATCATGATTAAGGATTAAAATCTATTTCATTCCATAGGCGTTCTAACTGATGCCGCCAAGCAGCTATGACTTCTTCTCGCGCCTCTGGGGTTTGGCTTATTTCGCCCATCACTCCTTCTGCATAAAAGCGTTCCAAAGTTTGCATAGTAGCTTGTAGAGATTGTCCTTGCTGTTTTGC
The DNA here is from genome assembly GCA_038249935.1 of Chroococcales cyanobacterium. Lineage (GTDB taxonomy): Bacteria > Cyanobacteriota > Cyanobacteriia > Cyanobacteriales > Nostocaceae > Nostoc. The sequence continues at coordinate 27,059 of JBBSCU010000014.1, read as the reverse complement.
TGCCTGAATAATTTGGTGGATACGGCTTTCAATTAGTCGATTAAAGACATCATTTAATCTAGCTTGATGTAAAGATACAAGTCTATTGATGGCATTGGACAAATCTACACTTACCAAAGTGCCACTGTGATGCTGAAATACTCCCCAAAGTACTCCTTCATGTAAAGCGTAACGTACTTCTTGAGTGTCATCAAAGTTGGCTTCTAGGAACTGTCCTAAAAATGGTTGGGCTTCCTGGGCGGGGACAATAGGCAGTAAAACTCGCAGCCAAGTATTATCTTCGGAAAGCAGCACCAACAGCCGGAAACTAGAAGTGTTTACTTGCCACGAACCAGGGGGGATCATCGCACCAACAGCATCTGTCCCAAATAATTCTGTTAGCGTCAGAGCAATTTCTTCAGGTGTCATAAGTCTTTGTTAGATATAGATTTGCTTGCTTAATTAAACCTCTTTATTTTTTGTAAATCAAAAAAACTGAACCAATTGATCCAGTGTTTTCTACATAAGTCTTCTGATTGTAATACAATCCTGGAGACATACCTCCATCAAATAAAATTCCTTCTTGAATCTTACCTAAACAATTATTGTTAGCAATGCCTTCCAGGACATTATCAAACATATCTGGCAGTAACTCTTGATTAACTTGAGATAATTCAATATCTGAATTAGCCTTCGAGTCATTAACTAACAGAATTACATAGCCTTTATTAGTGATAGCTGCCATAGAGCGATTAGTTGCACTTTTACAAGCAAACTCTCCCAAATCTTGACAAATGTTTTTAAATTTACCTTGACGATAGAATCTACCATTACCTCCCACTAAATTGTAATTGAGAACATCGCTTTTTCTTCTGCCAGCCTGGATGGTAGCCTGTCGCTGTTGTAGTTTACCTCCTGATATCCCAAAGGAAGAACGCTTGTTTTTAAATGCTCCTGAATACTCTATGCCACGGGAAATATTTAAGCCTTGTGGTTGATCATCAGTATCTATATAGTCGGCATTAATTGCAGCAATGGGTAGCTGTCCGTTTAATTTGGCGTTTTCATCAGTGATGAGTTCATGAAACTGTCTTGGTACATATTGTTTACGCAGTTTCCCCCTAGCATCTTTGGCATAGAGTCGATGAGATAGACCAACATTAACTTTGAAATCTAATTCTGCTGATTTGGGATTAAAAATAATCACATGGTTAATACCTCTTTGATTTTTAGTACCTTGATTATTGGTTTTAAAAAAATCAATACTGAACTTGGCATCTTTCCCAGGGCAGGTTTTAGATTCTTTTGCTACTGAATTTGCTTCAATCTCTTGACAACCTGATAATAAACTCGCTGCACTTATCAAGATAAATAACAAAAATAATTTTTTTATAGACATATAATACAAAAAAACCGCTACAGAATTACTATAGCGGGAAATAATTTAAAGTTTCATTACCCAGTTAATCTAACAGCCAAAATTTAAGGGAGCCATTCTAAAACAGCTTCTTCTTTGGTGTTAGTCTTTCGGGATGGTGTGTCACGATTAAAGTTCATGTGAATTGACCGGGTTTGCTGACCATCAACAGCCACAGCCAAAATCGGATAGTCAATTAAGCCATCCTGGAATGACATCTGGAAGCGAAATGTTCCATCGGGATTTAGCTGAATTGGACGACCACCAATGGTTACGGTAGCATCGGGTTCAGTTGCACCATAGACTATCAATTCAGCATCGGCAATTAACCAGAACTGGCGCGGACGCATTGGTACGGCGGAAGCGGAGAAGCCAGCGCCTGACATTCCTGTACCAGAAGCGGTTAAGCCAGACATGGTGGGAACTGCCCACATCCCCACACCAGATGGGAAAACGTAGGAGCTAATGGCTTGTTCAGGACGCGCTAAACCATGCTGGGAGCCGAAAATAGAACCAGCAACCCGTTGTGCTTCGGCAGATTCCGCTAAACCAAAGATTTGGTCGTAGATGGGGTTGCTGCCATTCACAGCATTACCATTGGTAGTAGTTCCGGTTGCAGTTGCGATCGCGATCTTTTTGGCAGGAGGAACTAATTCGTATTGAGTCTTGCCAGATAAATCTTCTTCAAAATCTACAGTGATGAAGACATCCTCAATCCAGTCAGAAGGATAGACGGGAGGAATGTGTACTCTCGTAGAACGAGCTAGTATCAACCAGCGTCCATCAGCAGCACGATAGCCGATATCGATCACATAATCGCGATCGCTAACTGGAACTGGTAGATACCATTCTCTGGCTAGTTCATCAGCAGGATATTCTTGAATACTGTGGGGACTTTGGTATTCGATATTAATGTCGCTGACATCATAAATCCGTAGTGCAAGTTGTTGTCCCCCTTGTCGGCGCAGTTCTTCTTTGTGTTCATTGGGAATATCCCAGTAGGTGTAAGCCCACTGAGGATCGCGCGGTAAAAGTACAATCCGGCTGTCACCATAGCCAGAGGGCAAATCGGCGAGTCCTGCATCAACATCAGCCAAAGATCCACCAGTCCGATCTTCTTGACCTAATTCAAACTTTGCAGCTTCCACGGTTTCTTGTGCCTCCAATGAACGAGATGGACTGAGCGAAAGTTTGGTGCGTTGAACTTCTTGAATTGATGCCAGCAATTGGGATTTACGCATTCGGCTATAGCGAGAGATGCTATATTCGCTGGCAACTTTACGTAGTTGGCGTAAAGTCATTTCCTCAAGTGGCGGGCGTTCTTTTACCATTAATTTGGCCTCCAGTAGTTTAAGTGGTAAATGATTTCCCCTGGTTAAAGAATGCTTGTAAAATGTCATCCACTCCAGATGAATTTCTTAATTCCTGACTCCTGGTTTTGCCCAGTTTTTAAGTTTTTTAGTCTGTTTTAAATTTAGGTAATTTCCTTTAAATCCCTTGTAATGCCAAAATCAGCATTTCTTTGGGATCGCAGGAGTTCTATTGCTTAATTCAATATTAACCACTAAGCATATCTAGGGATCAAGGGTTAACTAGTAGGTTTTTGCTTGTTTCACGAGTTTATCAGCCTTTCTGGGATCAAAATATCATCGAATCATGACATTAGTGGCTAGTTGACGTGAGCGATCGCCATCATGTCAAATTCTCGTGACATTACGCTGTGGGTTAGCCAAAAACCACAATCCACTCAAAGGGATTTGGCATTGAATCGATACGGTTCGGTTAAGTGCACAGTTCTGATCCCCCTTAATCCCCCTTTTTAAGGGGGAAATAGAGTCATTCTGAGCAAGGCTTTTTAAGGGGGGTTGGGGGGATCGAGTCTTATCCGAACCGTATTGAGAGCTAATTAAGTTACTAAGAGTTAAATTTCAATACAGTTCAGTCAAAAATCAGGATTCAATCCTCATCAGGCAAATTTTCTATTTCCTCAGCAATTAGTATCTGAAAATCTTCGTCACAATGATTATGCAAATGAACCGTAGCAGCTAGGAGTTCTGCTAAAATTTCAGCTTGTTGGTTAGCAGTTAAACTCGTTAACTGTAATTGGTTAACTAATGCTTGTACTTTCAGGCACTCTGTACCTAATTCAGCAATCAAGATACTGAGGGTTGAATTCGTCACTGCAAGAGAGCGATCGCTAATCTGCATATTCATTTACTCCGAACGATAGGCAACGCGGAGACTTTGGACTAAAATCACTAGAGATGCGATCGCCATTAACCCGCCCCAAAACCAGTAAGGTAAAAGCAAATACCGCTGCATTTGCGCTGTATCAGAAAGTCCAAGGGGGCCAGCAGACCTACTAAATAGATAATCAAGTTGATGGTAGGTACTCACACAAGCTTGTACACCCAGAAATTGAATCACAAACCCCTGTGCCCAGCGAGGTGCTTTCAGAGCAATACCTAAGATTATTAAACCCAGCACAGGTATTGCCACCAATCCAAACCAGGAACGTACCCAAATTAATGTGGAAAATAGCAAAAAACTCCCTAATATTTTTAAACTTAGGGAAGCTGCTGTAAAACTGCGAGAAGCTAGAATCAAAGCTGCACCGGCAAGAGGTGGCCCCATTGGCCCTGCTGCTGCAACCATTGCCGGGCCAATTGGCCCCAACGACGACCGGATGCCATAAGTTGCGACACCGGAACCATTGCTAAAAATCTGCAATTTTTGAAACTGTCCCCCTAATAAGACTGCCATTAAGCCGTGACCCATTTCATGAAACCAGGTTGCCAGGATCGTAAATGGGTATAAGATATAATCACCTCCTGGTAGTTGCCACAGTAAAGCAGTTGCGATCGCTGCTGCAATTAGCCAGGTTAGCCCCATGCGTTCAACAACTGGCGGGGCTTCTTTGGTGAGCAAGGTTTCAAAATTTTTACTTGGTTTACTCATAGGTCACTCTATTTTAGATTCTAGATTGCCCCAATATAGGAATTTAGGGGTATTCAATTTTGGATTTTAGATTATCCCTTCAATTCAAAATCTAAAATTGGTAGTGTATTTTCATCCATCCTAGTGTAATTATTAAAGTAGTGGAGTTGGTGGGCAATGCAACAATTCGCACCTCGAAGCGACGGCTATAACTATGGGGTTATCAAGAACAACATAGTTATCCGTCGCTTGTCTGATGCGGTTCATTTTTCTCTCCTCCAAAATGGCTGCTGGAGGATAGGCAGAAAACGCCTAGACTGATGTCACAATTAATAGAGAATCAGTTAAGCAAGTTGAAATAGGAATGTCATTAAATCTCCTTTACCTAAGCTGATGCGATCGCCTGGTCGCAAGCGATGACGATTCCCCGGTAAAAGCGGCAAATTATTAATATAAGTGCCATTAGAACTTCCGACATCTTCTACATAGTGAGCGTCTCCCTCAACGCGAATATCTGCATGAATCCGCGAGACAATTTCTGAATTGGGAAATCCTGAAACATCTATATCTGGGGGAATGCGATCGTTGATCTTGCCGATATGAATCACAGAGACATTTTGCGGCAATTCAATTAGCTGATCAGTTTGAACGTGGATTAACCGCGCTGTAACCAGCTGCAATTGCGTTCTGGCAGCAGTTGCAGTTGGTGCTGATGCTGCTAGCGAGGGTACTTCGGCTTCAGACGTTGACGCTGGTTCCAAAGGTGGTGGAGTCGGAATACTTTGTACAGAGACTACGGGTTGATCTGGGACGGTTGGCGCTGGTTCCGGGGGGCTGCTTTCTGCAACAGATACCTGTGGCGGAGCTACTGCTACTGGGGCAAGTGCCACCTGTGTTGGTGGTAAAGATGAGCCAGAGGGATGAGAGTTGGTAGATTCGCTCATTCCCAAGGCATCTGGTTCTAAAAGTTCTAACAGTGGATCGGGTGAAACTAACGGCGGTACTTCCACAGGAATATCGGGAGTAACTGTTGCAGCGACTGTTGTATGAACGTGTGGAACTCCTGCGGAATGCAGGTTATAGCCACACTGACCGCAGAATGCAGCATCGGCCTGCACCGTTGCCCCACAACTGGAACAGTTAGTAGTTGCGGGTAGCGGTGTATAGCAAGCTTCACACTGGACAGCGCCATCAGGGTTGGGATGATTGCAATTAGGGCAGACGATCATCGATATTTAGCCTTTGTTCAAGATCATCATAATATAGGTAGGACTAGCAAGCAGAAGGCGGCCCTAGCTTTAGATTCTAGCAATTACTACTGATGGAACGATGAATTAATTGGACGCTCTCATGCGGGGAGCAGAGGGCACGGGGGACAACGAGAATAACCAATGCCCTTCAGGAGTAATGAGTGGGGAATCTCATTTCTTTACTCAGCACTCAAAACTGGGAACTCGGAACTGTTTTGCCCAATGCCCAATGCCCAAGTTTAATGTTGGAGTTCCAAACCTGCTGCTGCATCCAGTAGCCACCAAAGTTCACCTTGGGGCTGAATTAAGCGGGACGGGTAAGTGAAGTCATCGGCTACAGGTGCAAAGACTTGCGCCAAAGCTGGTCGTTTATTAGCACCAGCAACCAGAAAAATCACGCTATGAGCGGAGTTGATGAAGGGGTATGTGAAAGTTATCCGAGGGTTTCCGTCTTTGTTACCCACAGTAACTAGGCGATCGCGTACTTTGAGAGCCTCTGTGTGGGGAAACAAAGATGCAGTATGTGCATCATCACCCATTCCTAGTAATACTACATCCAATGAGGGAAACTCGACCCCAGAAGAATTGAAAAATTCTTTGAGATGTTGTTCATACTCAGCAGCAGCTAGTTCTGGATTAGCTGCCAAAGTCGGTACAGGGTGAATGTTAGCCCCTGGGATATCAACATGATCTAGCCACGCCCTACGTGTCATCAGTTCATTGCTATCGGGGTGATCTGATGGTACGTAACGCTCATCACCCCAGAATATATGAATTTTATCCCAAGGCAGTTTTTGATTAGCGATCGCTTCATATAACGGCTTGGGTGTACTGCCGCCAGATAAGGCGATCGTAAATCGCCCACGCTGCTCAATGGCAGTTTGTAACTTGGACAGAATTAATTCTAGCGCTCGTGCAACCAACGCTAGCTGATCCGGTAGAACTTCAACGGTTTTGTTCATGGCTTCATCATCTTGCTGGCTTCCAGCAATACAATACCGAACTTATGACAATCTCCCTTTTTAACTTTTGAAACATTTAACATCGTGGATTAGTAGGCTGACTTCTTCAATTACACCCGGTTACTTGATACTTCGTTGATTAACGCCACAGAGGACACATTTATTAATTCTTATTAAAAATTAATAAAACTAATTAATCACTTAATTTTGCACTGGGTAATGACATATTATTAATCTCCCATAAACAGCGCTTCCCAGTCAGCGATCGCTTCGCGTTGGGCGATTAACAATTCCTGAATTCCCTTTTCGGCAACATCTAGCAGTTGATTCAACTGAGTACGGCTAAAGCTACCTTCTTCGGCTGTTCCCTGGACTTCAATGATTCCTAAGTGTTGATTCATCACCACATTAAAATCTACTGTTGCAGCCACATCTTCGATATAATTCAGATCCAAAAATGGCTCTCCCTCCAGTAATCCTACGGAAACCGCTGCTACCTGTCCACACAAAGGCGATCGCTCCAACACGCCCTCCTGCAACAATTTAGAAATTGCATGAGCCAACGCCACAAAGGAGCCTGTAATGGCTGTTGTCCGAGTTCCAGCATCTGCTTGCAACACATCAGTATCTACAGTCAGCGTGCGTTCTCCCAGTGCCTCGAAATTTACTGCTGCACGTAAGCTGCGTCCAATTAGACGTTGAATTTCTTGCGTCCGTCCAGATAATTTTAATAATTCCCTTTCTTGGCGTTTTTGGGTAGCAGCTGGTAGCATCCGGTATTCAGCAGTTAACCAGCCTTTACCAGTTCCTTCGAGAAACTTCGGAACTCCTTTAGTAACGCTAACAGTACAAAGTACTTGAGTATCACCGGATCTTGCGAGAACAGAACCGGGGGCAAAGCGAGTGAAACTAGGGTAAAAGCTGATTGGACGTAATTCGTAGGGAATCCGACCGTCTGGACGCTGCCAAGCCATTGGAGTTGCCTCAAGTTTTACAATACTGCCTTAAGATTACCTTAGTGTTGCAAATCATCATTTTGGGGCATTGGGCATTGGGCATTGGTTATTTCCCTCCCTGCTTCCCTGCCCCCCTGCTTCTTTATCTAAGGAACTGAAAGTAGAGTCAAAATATTTTGCTGCACCATCTCTGGTGACTGGTCGCCGTTGATGGTCAACAAACAGCGACGACGGTCGTAATATTCTAAGATGGGAATGGTGCGATCGTAGAATAATTCTACACGGCGCTGCACGATTTCGGGTTGGTCATCTGGCAGCGATCGCCCCAAGGAGCGGCTAACCATGACTGCTTCCGGGACTTGGAGATAAATTGCCCAATCTAGCTTCTGCCCTAAATTATCCAATAAAAAATCTAATTCTTCAGCTTGGAAGGCAGTACGGGGATAGCCTTCTAACACCCAAGCGCAGTTAATATCTGGTTGTCTGAGGCGAACTTGGATCAATTCAATAATCATTTGATCTGAAACCAACTCTCCTTTTCCCATATATGGCCGTGTGTGATAACCTAGTTCATTCAAGCTAGCGTAAACCGAAAGAGAAATCCGGGGGTCGGCTTCTGACCATTGGAACTCCGGGAGGAGCTTATCGCCAGATATTGCTTCCCGTAAAATCTCACCTGTAGAAATCAGAGGAATATCAAAGTATCTGCAAAGGCTTTGTGCTTGAGTGCTTTTACCCGATCCTGAACCTCCCAGAATCACCAATTTCACAACAATTAACTCCTTATCCTGTAAAATTCACTACTTGCTAAGTACAGCTTTGCCCAAACAACCGCGAAATCTCACATTTAGTGATTTTCAGCTGTTATACCCAGCTTTTTTAAATAATTGGAACTCTAACTTATGTGTTTTCATTTTTACAACTACTTTCAACGAAAATAACTCTTGACTTTAGCACAAGCGTAGTGTTTGACTAAGAATGCAATTTGCCAGATCCATTACACCTGTGAAAAACAGATTGATTATACAGGCAAATTTGAAACAAGTACCGTCAGTACAAAACTTTAATTTATTGTAAATTTTTGAACTTTACCCTATGGCTGCCCAGCTAGAAACTCCAAGTATAAATTCAACTCTAACGTTACCATATCCAATTGAAGGACTAGTGCAAGTTTTCACTAGCTCTCATCGCAACTTTTTTACGAGCGTTATAGCTCAAGCACTGAGAATAGCTGGACAAGGAACGCCAGTATTAATAGTGCAGTTTCTCAAAGGAGGTATTCGTCAAGGACAGGAAAGACCTATACAACTAGGACAAAATTTAGATTGGATTCGCTGTGATTTGCCTCGTTGCATTGATACACCCCATTTAGACGATACGGAAAACCAAGCCTTACAAAAGCTGTGGCAGTATACACAACAGGTAGTATGTGAGAGTAAGTATTCTCTCGTTGTTTTAGATGAGTTAAATTTAGCAATTAACTTTGGTTTAATTCCTGAAACTGAAGTTTTAGCGTTTCTGGCAAAACGCCCTCCCCACGTCGATATCATTCTCACAGGGCCAGAGATGCCCAAATCTCTCTTGGATATGGCAGATCAAATTACAGAAATCCGTCGCAGTCATCAACCCTAAACAAAATACTCAGTTCGTGTTAATATATCTAGTCTGTTTGAATTAACGTTAGCAGCGAACTTGTGATTAAGAACGATATCTGGATTACTGAAATGGCTCAACAGGGTTTGATTTCGCCCTTTGAGCCAAGCTTAATCCGAAAAGTGCAAAAAGCGGAAAGTCTGAGCGGTGGCTCCCGCAGTTCGGAACTTTCTCAGATAGATGAATCTATAGCAGTTCAACCTGTAATTAGCTATGGTTTGTCTTCTTATGGCTACGACATACGCCTTTCCCCGGCTGAGTTCCGCATTTTTCGCCACATTCCCGGAACTGTAGTTGATCCCAAAAACTTTAATCCTCAAAATCTGGAGCCGACAGCACTGCACACAGATGCTAATGGCAATTACTTTATTTTACCTGCTCATTCCTATGGACTTGGGGTTGCCCTAGAAAAACTGGAGGTTCCTGAGAATATTACAGTGATTTGCATAGGTAAAAGTACTTATGCACGCTGCGGGATCATCGCAAATTTAACGCCTGCTGAGGCTGCGTGGCGGGGTCATCTTACCTTGGAGTTTTCTAATTCTTCCAGCGCAGACTGTCGCATCTACGCGAACGAAGGTGTGGTGCAATTGCTATTTTTAGAAGGCGAACCCTGCGCTATCAGTTACGAAGCACGTCAGGGTAAATATCAAGATCAGCTAGAGATTGTAACTCTGGCTAAAGTTTAGTTGCGATCGCAAGTTGACTATAAAACATCCCCTAAGTCTTCAATTATATTTGCTAAAGCGCCCAACATCTAATATTAAGCCTGTTTTACTATTTAGTTTCTTACCCTGACCTATTAGACTGCTTAATGTTCATTTCACTTTTTTCAATAGCTTTTAGCTCTTATCGCTCCCATGCTGACTCATCACCGCAAGCCCGTGTGCTTATCGCTTATTTCCACTGACCTACCAATCTGGTCTGTTGTCGAAACTGCTGGGACATTGTATCAAAAAGACACTGAGCGGTTCCATTTACTGTTGACTGCACCGCCCCTAATTAGCTGCGAAGTAGAAAGTGTCTTCAGTCCAGAGGACACACTTTCCCAAACTAAGAGCAAAGTTTACGCCCCCAACAGTCCCAGGATTTTGTGGCTGGAGATTTCCCCTTACCGGGTAATCATGACTATGCAAGGTAATGCTCAAGTAAGTTACCGTCATTTCTGGGAAAAGGGTGTTTATGGTATTAGTCGCTATTGGTTGCCAACTGAGTCATTGCAATCTAGCGATCCCATTCGTTTACGGAATTTTACTAGTAGCTTAACTCTCAATGGACACCCTTTGCCAGAGCATTTACGACTGGAATATGAATTATGGTCAGAAAAAGTCCAGCTAGGACGCTACATCCTCAATTTAGAAATTAAACACTGATAGTTATGGGAATTAGGGACTAGGAAGATTTCTCAATACCTAATACCCGATCCCCAATATTCAGTCCTTTTCAACCAAAATAACTGGGTTGGTTTCCAGGTTTCCATTTAATATTGCACCCAACACTCGGCTTTTGCTCGTTTGTAACAGGTTTACTTGCCAGCACTGCTTCAATGGCTGCGCGTAAATCTGCGCCCGTAACAGGTTTACCATTACTGGGGCGGCTATCATCTAATTGTCCCCGATAAACAAGTTGGCGATCGCTATCAAATACAAAAAAATCAGGTGTACAAGCTGCTGTGTAAGCCTTAGCCGTTTCCTGACTTTCGTCGTAACATAAGGTAAAGTTAAACCCCAGTTCTGCTACAAATGCTTGTAACGAATCTGGCGCATCATCTGGGTAATTCTTTGCATCATTAGCACTGATGGCAACGATGGCCAAATCACTTGTAAAATAATCTTTTCCTAACTGCGCTAATTCTTTTTCGACGTGCTTTACAAAAGGGCAATGCCGACAAATAAACATTACCAACAGCGCTTTTTTATCTGCAAAGGTGCTAAGTGAAGTTGCCTTTCCAGATACCACTTCCGGTAGATGAAAATCTGGTGCTTTAGTGCCTAGCGGCAACATTGTTGAAGCAGTTAAAGACATAATTTACCTAATATTTTTACGCTGATACTGCTTTTGCTATCAGTATATTTTTACTCTACCATTAAGTTTTCCATAATATTAAGAGACTATTATTTGTTAAGGGTTATGTTACAGAAATAAGTTTTTATAGACTTGTCAAAAGATCAACAATGCCCTGTCCTGTCAATACTTCTAATGATCTAAACCTTTGGCGCGATCGCAAAGTTGTTCAGCTTGCCTTGGTTGTGAATTATAGCAGTGTTTTGTACGCATAGATTTTTCCTGTTTTTCTGATTCTGTAGAGAACTGTAACAAAACTATTAATATTTATAAAGTATCTTAATCTGCTCAAGTAGAAGTCCAACCCAGAGATATGATAATGAATCGAGTTCAAAGCCATATCTAACCAACAGGCTTTGCGCCTTCTTCCTAAGTACTTTTAGTCACAGTAGTTTTTCATGGGGGAACCCCCACAACTTACTGGCTCCCTATCGCCCTTGGCATCTCCCCTTCTCCCAAAGGAGAGGCTAACGCTAAGGGAGAAGACCGAACTCCCTCACAAATCCATTCTCCAACAACGTAATGCATCGATTTCGAGTAGAGGTTATTGCCAAAACACCAAACCCACAGCAGGTAATTTATGCCGCGATGCACCAGGACTATACTGATGGGTTCGTGTTTGATGAGCGCGACTCCTGGCCTTCGGAGTCACAAAGTGGCGAAGTTATTGTTAAAAGACTGTTAGCAGGTGAAAGAGGACACTATGGGCCTCTAGAGCATCCCCAGATTGTGTTCAACTGTGGCTACTTTCCCCACAGTGTCATGCAGCAAGCCCGTACTCATCGCGTTGGTGTATCATTTGATGTTCAATCTTTTAGATACACAGGCAACCAATTTATTGATGTAGTAGAAGGTAAGAAAGACATAGAAGATGTTTTTTACCTACGTCCCGTTGGTTATTACACTGATAGACAAGGCAAAAAATACTACTATTCACCAGAGCAACGAGCAGCAGATTTGCAATGGTGTGAAGACGCAGCTAAACGATATAAAGCTGATTTTGAGGCTGGAATGTCTGAAGAACACGCAAGAGGTAAAGTGCCTTTTGATTATCGCCAGCATTTTGTAGTTAGTTTCAATTTAAGGTCTTTCTTGCATTTTTGTGACCTGAGAAATAAGAAAGACGCTCAACTTGAAATTCAAAAATTGTGTGAAATGATGTGGCCTCATTTTGAAGATTGGACACCTGCGATCGCACAATGGTATGAAAAGCAGCGTCTAGGTAAGGCCAGATTAGCACCTTAGACAAAGCGTCTAAGTAGAGAGACGCGATTAATCGCATCTCTATTGCTAACTCCTAACTTCTGGCAACCAAATAATAAACGTAGTTCCCGGTGCATTAGGTGAAGAAAGCTTCGAGTTGATTGCAGGGCTGAAAACCTCGATTTCGCCCTGCATTTGCTCGATTAATTGTTTAGCGATCGCTAACCCCAAACCTGTACCAGGAATTTCTGTTTGCGCTTGTACACCCCGGTAATGCCGTTCTCCAAGATGCTCCAAATCCTGCGGTGGGATGCCAGGCCCGTTGTCACTGATCACAATTCCTTGAAAATTAGCTTTTTCTTGCCCCGCCTGGATCAAAATTTTGCCACCAGTCGGAGTGTATTTCAAAGCATTATCAATGATGTTATTTAAAACCTCTCGCAATGCTTTAACGTTGGCACGTACTAGGGGCAAATTGTGCTTAATTTCAATTATTAGTTGGAGATTTCGCTCTTGGGCGATCGCTTTGGCTGATATTAATAATGGTTCTAATATATGTGCTAACGAGCAGTCAACTGCTTTATCTCCCGTTCCCGGCAATAATAGTGGCGGTTTAGCGGATTTTTGGACAGTTGCTTCGACAAATACGTCATTTTCCGCTAGATTTAGTGGTGCTAAATCTGCTTCTGTCAAGTCAATTACTTGATCAAATTGTTTTAATAATTCTTGGAGGCGGTCGCTTTCCCGGACAATACTATTTGCTACATTTCGGTTAGCGTCTGCTGGTCGTAGTCGCTTCAATAGCAGTTTACCAAAGGTTCGCAACGCCGTTAATGGGTTACGAAACTGATGCAACAGATTATCCAGCAAATCGCGCTGTTTTTCTTGCAAAATTTGTTGTTCATGCAACTGCTGCTCAAACCATGCTCGCCGCTGATCTAAAATACAAGCGATCGCCAGTGTTTTAGCTATCCGTTGAATCTGACTTTCCTCGTGTTCATTCCATGCCCGGTCTTGCCTACTTGTCACCAGTAACCCCATCATCACACCCTCATAGAGCAAAGGTAAAACAATTTGGCTGCCATTGAGTAAGTATTCCTCTTTTTGATGGGGTTGAGACGCATCTGGGATCTCAGACTCCGGTGACGAATTTGGAGATTCTGACCCTGCTATCAATAACCTTCTCTGATGGTTGGGTAATACCAACACACTTGCAACTTGAATTTGCTTGCGTGCGTAGGCGCAGCCCGCCGTAGGCATCGCCTCAACAGTTTCCTCTCCTTGCGGCAATAATGCTGTTTCCGGCGAAATCACCACAGGAATCAGTTTTGCCTCACCTGAGGGAGTCTCTAGCAATTCTTGTGTTAAATACACAACACTTAAAGATGCTCCCAGCCCTTGGGTTAGCAGCGCGATCTGCTCCCGGCACAGAGCAATAAAATCGGAACTGGCAGACATTAACATTTTTTAGCTCTTGCTCAAGATTACAGATTTTGAGGCATGAATTAAGAGAGGATACTTAAGTTTTTACCTCACTTATTTTATAAAGCTTAACTGAAATTTTCTTAGTGATGGTTTGTACCAGGAAATTATATCCTGAGCCGATTTTGTTTTACCTATCTTCAAAGATATTAATTTTCTTGAACTAAAACATTAAAAACTATTGATATTTTGAATTAGAACTTATATAATGACGACAAATTTTGTAGCTATTACTACAATCTATAGCTTGAAAGGGAGGACAATAGATTGGCAAGGAGACGCAAAAGGAAAAGTCGTCGTCGCCAGGAAGGACGACGGATTTTAGAACACGTGCCTCAGTATAGTATCGAAAGTGGGGAAGAAAAACCTGTGACAGCAGCGAGAAAATTCATTCAAGCTGAAGGTATTTTGCCACCGGCGTTACTACTGGTAAAACGAAATGAACACACTACAGACCGTTATTTCTGGGCAGAAAAGGGACTGTTTGGTGCTCAATACGTAGAAGAAAACCATTTCTTGTTTCCTAGCTTGAGGGTATTAGAACCTTCGCCAGTTCCAGAACCTCTTGCTTTAGCTAGTCTATAAACTAGAAATGGTTATCTTACACATTGAATGTGGCTCCTGACTATCATTAACTAGCAAAACTGCTAAGTTTATGTAAAATTAAATTTTTTTTTAGTTTGGAGCTGATTTGCTTTTTAAGGCTAGTCCAGGTAATTGGAAAGTCAACTTGTTTCAAACCACTCTAGGTTACATAGGTTGATGTTAATTTCATGATGCAGAAGGGAGTAGGTATAGAGCCAAGCGCCTCGAAAAGCGCTAGTGAAGTTGCGCTCTTATGCCGTAGATTTTTAAGCAAGCTCTGTCAACAAATTTAAGTTAATCAATTTAAATTTTTCCCCACGATATAAGTTGTGGGGAAAATTGACAAAGTAGCAGCCTTGATTTCCTCCTTCGTACTTTCTATTGCCTAAAGAGTAGGTTAGGTGAGAAGTCTGGATATTATAATCAAGAGATGGTTACAAAGATTAACAATTATTCACTATCCTTTAACTGTAGAATCCTCTGTAACTCAGCGAGTTCATCTCGATGGGCAACTACAGTAATTTTACTTAAAGAAGTTGGTTCGCTCTGAGTTGTTTCTACTTTGAGAGACACCTTCTCAAGTCTTCCAGATTTTTTCCAATAAAATAGACCAGTTAAAGGCGACAGCAGTACCATAGCAAGAACAAGAGTACTGAGGCTAGGAAAAAGCAGAGACATGACTAGTGATAGACAAACAATACCAATAGCTGCCAGCAGAGTTAGAAATATAGCTAAGAACCAGCTAGGTCTGACAAAACCTTCAAAAGTCACCTGGTTTTGTTCTTGGTCTACCGCTGCTACTCGGTAAGACCGCGATCGAAAATACTCTTTTAATTGAGACATAAAAGCAGCTTCATCCTGCTCAGATACCAATTGCGCTGTTTGTATGCGGTCTTTAGTCGAGGCACGAATAAAGAAAAACAGCCCAACTGATAACAATAAGGTCAGCAGAAATGTCGATGGCAGAATAGCAGTATCCATAACTAATTGTTATTATTTGACTGGAGGAGACTTATTCATTATCAATTATTCGTTATACCAATTTGAACAATGATTACGGCAAATGGAGCGCCAAAAAGCGAGTACCAGGAACTCTTCCACAATCCAAAATCGTTCGACTGAGCGCTCACGCCGTACCCCTCCGGGGAAGCAAGCTATGCGTAGCGTTCCGCAGGAAAGTCTAAAATCTAAAATGGGATCACTTTGTCCTCCTATTGATGTATTTTTGCCAAAGAAAAGCTAAATCCTGCGCTTGAACTTGCCATTCTGGAGAAACTTGGTACATCCGCCTCGGGCGTCCCCGTCCTTCGAGTTTCTTCCAATATCCACTGATTGCTCTTTGGTCTTCCAGAAATTTAATTGCACTGTAAAGTACGGTATCCGAAAGCCTATAGGTAGGATATTCAGTTTCTAATTGCTGGATCAACTCGGTTCCATAGGATTCACCTTGTGACAAAACAGACAGTACGTAACAAACTGCCAGTTCTTGACAAAGGTAAGTTGGCGGAGGATTCTCAAAGAATTGATATATATCCTCAAGTTTCATGGTTAGTGAATGGCTAAAAAAATGCCTTAGGGTATGGTCTACAATCCTTGTAGTCAGTGTATAGTGGTACTCTTAAGTGAGTAATACATAAAGCTACTTAGGCGAGATTTCCAAAGCGTAAACACCAAATGATCACCCACGCCTCTGAAGTTGTGGGACGAGTTTGCGATTTTTAGGGGTACAAGGTGGTGTACCCCTACCAAGTTAGATCCGATACAATGTGGTGAGGAGCGAAGAAACAGTGAGGAAGTCACTGTTTTAGTGTTTAAGTGATGCCGAGTTGGTTAGAACTGCTTAAGCAATAAAATGCCATCGAAGAAATTTTACAGGTAAAATACTCTTTTGTCTGCAAAACTTAATAAACACTTTGTTTTACAGTGATTTTCCCAATGCAGATTCTAAAAATTTAGGCTAAGAAGATGTTTAGGTTAAACCTGCTACCTCTGTGGATATACTTAAGCAGTAACCAATACTGATTTCATCAAGTTGAAATTCTCTTGTCTTATTTGGCAAGTGTGATAGTAAATTTATCAAAGAAGACGCAAAGATTAGGAAAGGGAGAGAGGCAAAGTTCGATACCTCTCAACAAGACTTTTCCTGTCCCTGTGTTTTTGTGTCCTTTGAAAGCGCCCAGCACATTGGTGATCAGTATGTCACAAACTCCCGATGCCCCATCATCTTCCTCTTCTCTTAGGGCAATTGCCCAAACTTTTCGCCTTACAGGTTGGATTAGCTTCTGGATTCAGCTAGTACTAGGCGTTGTTTCTAGCATAATTGTGCTGCTATTCGCCATATTTAATCAGAGAACTGGCAGTCCTAGTAATAATCCTGGGACTGGCTTTGGCGTATTTTTAGCAATTTCTGGACTAGTTGTTTTGGGTGGGGGCATTTATTTAGCTTACCGTTACACTAGAATTGGCAAGCAATTGGAATCCTCCAATCCCAGCAACCGCCCTCGAAAAAGCGAGTCGGTGCAAGTATTACGCTTAGGATTGTGGGTGAATTTAGGAGGAACGCTGGTGACTCTTTTGGGGGCGCAAGCGATCGTTGGGACATTGGTAGCAAGATCCATATCTCCCCAAGCGATAACTACCCAATTGTTTGACCCCACGCGGATTATTAGCGGTCTAGATATGCTTGTGGTTCAGGCAAATACCAACACTATCTCAGCGCACTTTGCTGGGCTGATTGCGTCGCTTTGGTTGCTCAATCGCATTAACAGACCTTAATACTAAGTCCACAGTCGGGGAGAGTAAATAATTTCCCCTTATTTTTTTATATTTAGCAAATTAATTCCATAATCGTATCCTACTTTTCCGTAACAGACAACCCAAGGTGTGAAGACAACTATAGATTATTTGAAAAAAACATCCTACTAAAAAATGGCACAGGGATGATAAACACCTTTTTTGGAAGTCTTACACCATGAAAAATCAACCAGCACGGAAATTTAATCAAGAAGCGTGGAGATTTGGCGTACAGGTTTTGTTTAGTGGCATCGTCATGGGGTTGTGCATTTTCAAGCTTGGCTCGCCAGCAGACGACAAGAATGTTGCACTTTACTGGGGTGGTTTATCAAGTGTACTTGCATACTGGCTACCTTCACCTGGACAAAATAGAGACGATAAGGAACCACCGAATATCACTCAAAGGACGTTTGCAGCTTCTGATAACAGTAATGGTAATGGTCAGAGTCTGGCTCAGGTTACTGAAACGGCAGTGACTCAAAATACCAGTTCATAATGGTTAACGCATTATCTGCTTTCCTAGCCCTAGCAATGATGCTAGGGTAAAATTTTAATCGTAGGTTAAAACTAATTTTTCTAAAAAACTTTGTTTTTCCAGTCACAGCAAGCCAAAATCAGTATATGCTGAGATTTTGGCAGGAAGATAATAGGCTAAAAACTGAGAAAAATTTGTGCTGGATATCAAGCAAATACGGGAAAATCCGCAATTAGTTCAACAACGATTGAATAGTCGTAGTGATAAATATATCATTGAACCGATATTACAGTTAGATCGGCAACAACGAGAATTAGAAGGGGCGCGCAGTCAACTCCAAGCTCGTAGCAACGAAATCGGTAAAATTGTCGGGCAGAAGGTCAAATCTGGGATTAATCCTCAAGATCCAGAAATTCAAGCTTTGCGGGATGAAGGTAACTCTGTCAAAGCTACGTTGAGTGAACTGGAACCCCAGGAAAAAAACCTTAAAGCTGAAATTGCCCAACTTTTGTTGGCACTTCCCAACTTACCAAGCGACTCTACACCCCTTGGGAAGAATGAGGAAGATAACGTAGAAGTGCGCCGTTGGGGTGATGAGTACATTCCCCAAAACCCGAATATTCTCCCTCACTGGGAAATCGGCGAAAAGCTAGGTATTCTCAATGTTGAGCGGGCTGTAAAAGTTGCCCAAAGTCGGTTTGTGACTTTGATAGGTGCTGGCGCGGCATTGGAGAGGGCATTAATTCAATTTATGCTGACTCTCCATACTCAAGCTGGTTATGTGGAAGTTAGTCCGCCGTTGTTAGTTAATACCGAGTCTTTGACGGCGACCGGTCAGTTACCCAAGTTTGCTGAAGAAAGTTTTAAATGCGCTAATGATGACTTGTGGCTGATTCCGACGGCAGAGGTTCCAGTTACAAATCTCTACCGGGGTGAAATTCTTGCTGCTGAAGACTTGCCTATTTACCACTGTGCTTTTACTCCCTGTTTTCGCCGCGAAGCTGGGAGTTATGGGCGCGATATGCGGGGATTAATTCGCTTGCATCAATTTAACAAGGTGGAAATGGTGAAATTTGTTGAACCCAGTACGTCTTTTGATGAGCTGGAGAAATTGGTGGGAAATGCAGAAGCAATTTTGCAGGCGTTGCAGCTGCCTTACCGAGTCGTAAATTTAAGTACTGGGGATTTGGGATTTTCCTCTACCAAAACTTATGATTTAGAGGTTTGGTTGCCTTCTTCTGGCAAATACCGGGAGATTTCCAGCTGTTCTAATATGATAGATTTCCAGGCGCGACGGGCTGATATTCGCTTCAAAGGGGCAGGGAAGAAAGGCACCCAGTTCGTACATACTCTCAACGGTTCGGGTTTGGCGGTGGGAAGAACGATGGCAGTAATTTTGGAGAATTATCAACAATCTGATGGAACGGTGAGGATACCAGAAGCGCTGCAATCTTATTTGGGACGTGAAGTTTTGTAATTTGTAATAGGTAAATGTAATAAATAATTTTTGAAAAGAGATTATCCAGGGGGAAGCGGACACCCTAAAGGAATAACAAACAGGATAAGATCCTGTTGACCTTCAATGAGGATTTGGGGTGGGATAATGGAATTATTGCGATCGCTCACTATTTCAGATTTAGAACCGTTTCTAGCTCACCCTGCACAACTTAACACTCAACCCGTCGCCTTACAACTAGCAGTAGCGAGTTATACCCAAACGCCATGCCCCTTACTAGAAGTCTTAGTCAATAGCCCCCACGCGCCCGTTGCCGAAGCCGCACAATTGCACACCAACTGGGCAGGAGAAATCAGTGAAGATGGGCAGAATGCCGTTGAGGAAGTGTTAAAATCGCGCTATCTGGGGCAAAATGACAAATTAGCAGTTGAACTGCTCAAAATTGCTGCTGTTCCCCCCTTATTCCTCAGTGAATGGGTTCCTCTCCAACATCTGATTCAAGCCCTCAGCAATCCCTATTTACCGCTACGATAGGTGATGGATGAAGGGTTCTCCAGCGAACATCCCAATAACGCCAGAAATTTGCCTAACCTCAAAAGTTTGAAAACCCTGCTGACAGAATTTCTGCTTGTGAATAAGCAAGATTGACATATAAGGCTGTAAGCTATTATTGATCCCAATTAAAATTGACAATAAACAAAACTTGCGAATTTTGTAAGTTTTTCCACTCAAATTTTTGAACTGTCTTTGGTCTAAGGCTTCCTTATTGGAGATTCGTATTTAGCGACTCGCCATTTAAAAAGGCACTGTAGCCAGCTGCTTTGCAAAGAATTAAAGTTTTCTTTGTCTGATTTTTCATGGCAATAAAACTTCAAACTTACTCAAAGTAGCTGGCAATTTTGAGAAACCCAAATTTATTTTGCATTTTTTGTAACCAAAACCCCAGTATGTCATTGACTAATACGATCAACTTTAGAAACTTACAAGGCGATTTATTCGGTGGTTTAACTGCTGCGATCGTTTCGTTGCCTCTAGCGCTGGCATTCGGTGTTGCTTCCGGTGCTGGCCCTGTAGCTGGCCTTTATGGTGCAGTTTGTGTCGGCTTTTTCGCAGCCTTATTTGGTGGGACACCAACCCTAATTTCTGAGCCAACCGGGCCAATGACCGTGGTTATGACTGCGATTGTTGGTTCCATGACGGCAGCTAACCCCGAAAACGGCTTGGCAATGGCATTTACCGTAGTCATGCTAGCGGGAATATTTCAAATCTTTTTTGGGATATTTAAGTTGGGTAAATACATTACCCTCATGCCTTACAGCGTGATTTCTGGGTTTATGTCTGGGATTGGCGTAATTCTGATTATTTTGCAGATTGCTCCTTTTGTCGGACAGCCAAACCCTAAAGGTGGCGTACTGGGGATGGTGCAAAATCTGTTCCCTCGGTGGACTGACTCTATGGGGCAGTTTGTGTTGGCTTTTTTGCCGCCCTGTTTAGCGGTACGCCAACATTGATCTCTGAACTGACCGGGCCAATGACCGTAAGCCCTCTCTACAGGTTCTTGTGCAGCACCTGTGCTGTAGGAGTCAAGCACATCAGTCTTTTTTAAAGTTCATTTAGTTCATTTATTGTAATACTCCTCATCAGAGGAAGCACAAGGAGGTATTCGTGGATTTTTTGTCCCTTTTTCTAATGGACTTCGTTAAGCAATTGCAGTCCCCAACACTAGGCTTTTTGATTGGTGGGATGGTCATTGCTGCCCTTGGTAGCGAATTGGTAATTCCAGAGGCGATTTGTACGATCATTGTCTTCATGCTGCTCACCAAAATTGGTCTGAACGGTGGTATTGCGATCCGCAATTCCAACCTGGCGGATATGGTGTTACCCGCAGCGTTTGCTGTAATATCAGGGATTCTGATTGTATTCATCGCCCGCTATACATTGGCCAAGCTGCCGAAGGTCAAAACCGTGGATGCGATTGCGACCGGGGGTTTGTTTGGTGCCGTGAGTGGCTCTACCATGGCAGCCGCCTTGACGCTACTGGAAGAACAAAAAATTTCATACGAGGCATGGTCTGGCGCACTCTATCCATTCATGGATATCCCAGCGCTGGTAACTGCGATTGTTATAGCCAACATTTACATCAACAAGAAGAAGTATAAAGAAGCAGCCTACTCTATTGGGCAGCAGTCTTTGAGCGAGCAGCGCATTGCGGCTGGCGATTATCCCGATCAAAAAGATTATCCTAGCAGCCGGCAGGAGTATCTCAGTCAGCAGAAGGGTGCTGCGGATAATCGGGTCAAGATATGGCCAATTATCGAGGAAAGCCTCCGGGGCCCTGCCTTATCGGCAATGTTGTTAGGTCTCGCTCTTGGCCTGTTCACCAGGCCGGAAAGTGTCTATAAAGGCTTCTACGATCCCGCCTTTCGCGGCTTGCTTTCGATCTTGATGCTGGTCATGGGGATGGAGGCTTGGTCGAGAATTGGCGAACTGCGTAAGGTAGCCCAATGGTACGTTGTGTATAGTGTGGTGGCACCGTTTTTGCATGGGCTAATCGCCTTCGGTCTCGGCATGATTGCCCACTACGCCACGGGATTCAGCATGGGCGGCGTTGTGATCCTGGCTATCATCGCTTCCTCTAGTTCAGACATCTCAGGGCCGCCTACGTTGCGAGCCGGTATCCCTTCAGCTAATCCCTCCGCCTATATAGGCGCGTCCACAGCCGTCGGTACGCCAGTTGCGATCGGCTTGTGTATACCGTTCTTCATCGGTCTCGCCCAGGCGATCGGCGGCTAATCCCAGACGGGTCGAGGTCTGTCAGATATCCCTTGAACGGGCAGACCAAGTAGATCAATGTACATAATTTAAGGAAGTAACCAACATGTCCAAGCGTGCCAACAAGCTCGTCATCGTCACGGAAAAGATTCTGCTGAAAAAGGTCGCCAAGATCATTGATGAAGCCGGGGCGACTGGTTATACGGTGGTGGATACTGGCGGTAAAGGCAGTCGCAACGTGCGCTCTACGGGTAAACCCAACACTGCCGACACCGATTCAAATGTAAAGTTCGAGGTACTCACCGAAAATCGGGAGATGGCAGAGAAGATTGCGGATCAGGTCGCAATCAAGTTTTTTACCGATTATGCGGGCATTATCTATATCTGTGAAGCAGAGGTACTGTACGGGAGAACTTTCTGTGGGCCAGAGGGCTGTTGAATCGAGACGACGCGCCACCAAATCTTTTTTGGGATATTTAAGTTGGGTAAATACATTACCCTCATGCCTTACAGCGTGATTTCTGGGTTTATGTCTGGGATTGGCATGATTCTGATTATTTTGCAGATTGCTCCTTTTGTCGGACAGGCAAACCCTACAAGTTTGGCATTTCTAGGTTTGTACCAGAGCATTACATGTTTGTAGATCGTATAGATGCACTTAAACAAGCCGTTGCTTTAGTTAATCCTCATGCAACTGATGCTAATAATCCTGGCGTTGGTACTTACACTGACACCTATTTGTAATTCGTAACTTGTAATTCGTAATTGGATTATGAATTACGAGATATAAATTACATTTTTTAATTGGCTCCAAAATGAAACACAAGCAAAAACATGATTTTTTCAGAACCAATACTTAATTCGTTTACCTGGTTAAATTTTCTCAACGGAGGTTTACAGTCTCCTTTACTAGCAACAACTAACGAGGCGGAATATGCTCCTATTGTGCTGACTGGAGTATTGCTAAGTTTAGTAGTTATTTATCTGGCTAGTAAAATTGGTGGCGAATTATTTAGAATAATTGACTTGCCCCCTGTATTAGGAGAATTAGTTGGTGGGGTGCTTGTGGGTGCTTCTGCTCTCCATTTGGTAGTGTTTCCCGACAGTGGAGCGGCTGGTAGCGACTCCATTATCATGACTATCCTGCAATTCATTAACAACCTCAGTCCTGATGCAGTCACATCAATTTTTAAAAGCCAGAGCGAAGTTGTTTCTGTGCTTGCCGAACTAGGTGTGATCATTCTGTTATTTGAAATTGGTCTAGAATCAGACTTAAAAGAATTACAGAAAGTTGGTTATCAAGCAACAATTGTTGCTTGTGTTGGGGTAGCTGTTCCTTTTGCGGCTGGTACGGCAGGGCTGATTTTATTGTTTCATGCGCCAGTAATTCCGGCGATTTTTGCAGGTGCAGCGCTCACAGCTACTAGTATTGGGATCACCTCCAAAGTTTTGTCAGAAATTGGGCAATTAAAATCTCGTGAAGGTCAGATTATTGTCGGTGCAGCTGTAATTGATGACATTTTAGGTATCATCGTGTTGGCAGTGGTTGCGAGTCTTGCCAAAACTGGTGAGGTTGACATTTTTAACGTCATTTATCTAATTGTCAGTGCTACAGTTTTTCTCATTGGCTCGATTTTATTAGGGAAATATTTCAATCAGAGTTTTGTTGCCATTGCTGATAAATTGCAAACGCGAGGCAATTTAATTATCCCAGCATTTATTTTTGCCTTTTTCATGGCTTTTCTGGGTAGTGCCATTCATTTAGAAGCTATCTTAGGCGCATTTGCAGCTGGCTTAGTTTTGGATGAAACGGATAAACGCAAAGAGCTAGATGAGCAGGTTAAACCGGTTGCTGATATGCTAGTGCCAGTTTTCTTTGTGACAGTTGGTGCGAAAGTTGATTTAGGCGTTCTAAATCCTTTAGTCCCAGGAAATCGAGAAGGATTAATTATTGCTACCTTCTTAATGGTGGTAGCAATTATCGGTAAAGTTGTCACAGGTTGGGCGGTTTTTGGTCAACCTGGAATTAATCGGTTAGCCGTTGGTGTGGGGATGATTCCCCGTGGCGAAGTTGGGTTAGTGTTTGCCGCCATTGGTGCAGCTAGTGGTACACTTGATAAACCATTGCAAGCTGCGATCGTTATTATGGTGATTTTGACAACCTTCTTAGCACCGCCTTTATTACGGTTTGCATTCAAACAATCGCCAGAAGAAAAAGAAGCTTTAAAGGAAGCCAATTTAATCGGCTAGTTACTTTTATCCCACTACCTTAAAGCACAAGATAGGTAAAAGAGACTAATTTTATTTTCTCTTTTACCTTTAACTATTATCCAACAGGCAATTTCCGTGTTAGAAGCGTGCATATTCGCAACAATATTTTGCGGATTTTTCGGCATCATCCTTAAAAAGAACCTCGTTATGAAGATCATCTCTATGGATGTCATGAGTACCGGGGTTATCGCCTATTATGTGCTGATTGCATCACGAAATGGTTTGTTCACACCAATTGTTTCCAACGCCAAAAATGTCAAATACGCCGATCCGGTTCCCCAGGCGGTCATATTGACGGCGATTGTGATCGGATTTTCGATTCAGGCGTTAATGCTAGTCGGCGTTATGAAGCTGGCACGGGATAATCCGACTTTGGAAAGCAACGAAATCGAGAAGAATAACACGCCATGAATAACATTACGATCGCCTGGATTGCACTACCGTTTTTTTTGGGGTTCGTCATTTATCTCCTCCCCAAACTTGACAAATATCTCGCTCTGTGTATGGCTTTTGCTTCCGCAGGATATGGCATGCAGCTATTTGTCACTCAATCGCCATTGACACTACAGTTACTAGATAATTTTGGCGTTATTTTAACAATCGATCAACTAAGCGGCTATTTTATATTAACTAATGCCTTGGTGACGGCAGCAGTCATCCTCTACTGTTGGCACAGCGATAAGACAGCTTTTTTTTACGCGCAACTGATCATTTTGCATGGCAGTGTCAATGCCGCGTTTGCTTGTTCGGATTTGATCAGTTTATACGTCGCTTTAGAGGTGAGTGGTATTGCGGCGTTTCTGTTGATTGCCTATCCCCGAACTGACCGCTCGATTTGGGTTGGCTTACGTTATCTGTTTATCAGTAACGTGGCAATGCTTTTTTATCTGGTTGGCGCGGTGTTGGTCTATCAGGCGGATCATTCCTTTAGTTTTGCAGGTTTGCGCGTAGCACCGCCAGAAGCGATCGCCCTGATTTTTTTGGGACTCTTGACAAAAGGAGGAATTTTTGTATCAGGATTATGGTTGCCGTTGACTCACTCCGAATCGGAAACGCCTGTGTCGGCGATGTTGTCGGGAGTTGTGGTAAAAGCTGGTGTCTATCCATTAGTGCGGTGTGCGCTGATGGTGGAAGAGATTGACCCAATAGTGAGAATTTTCGGAATTGGCACGGCGCTTCTGGGAGTGTTCTATGCAGTCTTTGAAAAAGATACCAAGCGAATGCTGGCGTTTCACACGGTTTCGCAGTTAGGTTTTATCCTTGCTGCGCCGTCCGTGGGTGGTTTTTATGCGCTGACGCACGGACTGGTTAAATCGGCGCTTTTTCTAATTACCGGGGCTTTACCGAGTCGAAATTTCAAGGAACTACAACATCAAGCGATCGCTACCCCGGTTTGGATTGCCTTAGTTATAGCCAGCTTCTCGATCTCTGGTTTTCCTTTGTTATCCGGCTTTGGGGCAAAGGTGTTGACGACAAAGAATTTGCTGCCTTGGCAAGCGATCTCTATGAATATTGCAGCCCTTGGAACAGCAATATCCTTTGCCAAATTTATATTTCTGCCGCATGGGGGAAAAGCGGAGGTAAAGCCTGGTTTCTGGGCAGCCATAATTCTGTTGATCGGTGGGCTGTTCCTAGCTAACATTGCGTATTACGAGGCGTACACCGTTGCAAATATCATTAAACCCCTCGCAACCATCGGCATTGGATGGTTGGCGTATTTACTAATTTTTAAACATTCAGTACTCAAGCTGCCGCGTGTCCTTGAACAATTTGACCATTTGATCGGTGTCATGAGTCTGATTTTAATCCTGTTGTTCTGGAAGGGATTTGCATGGTTGGGTATTTAAATCTAATATTGCGATTGACTATCTGGTTTTTGCTCACTGCCGATTTCAGTGTGGCAAATATCATCATTGGCATCAGCATCGCATTTCTATTGCCGGGTGGTAAAACAGCTAAAGAATCATTAAAAGATTGGCTGCGTGTGCTGGGTGAAATTATGGTGGCGATTCCGCAAGCTTATATTGAGGCATTTCAAATCATCCTCCGCCCTCATAAATACGAAGATATAACGATGGAACGAGTCAAACCAGGACGTACACCAGGACTTGTATTCCTAGATATCTTCCTAATTACCTTTACGCCAAAGACCATTGTTTTGAAATACCACGAAGCAGGCTGGTACGAAGTACATTGGGTGCGACGGAGGAGAAAAGTATGATCCTGAATCTGGTATTGATTGCAATGATTTTGGCAATGCTCATCCCCATGTATGAGGCGTGGCAAGATGATGATATTTGGCAAAAAATGCTCGCATTTGCCAGTGTTGCCACCAAAGCTTCAATCATGATCCTGGTGGTATCCGTCTTCCGTGATGATTGGATGATTGGTGTTGTCGGAGTCATCATCCTAAGCGTGGGAAATGCTGGCTTAATGTTGCTGGCTCATGTAATCAAACGAATGAATGAAATATGATTGACTTTTTCAGTTATATCTGCATAGGTTTAGGACTTGTCTTCTGGTTTTGGGGAACCTTTCCTCTGTTGGGCAAGCGATCGCTATTGTTCAAACTCCATAGTCTTTCGGTTGCAGATACTCTTGGATCGATGAGTATCATTATCGGACTGCTCTTAAAGATACCTAGCGAATGGCCGCTGCTCATCCTCGCTCTCATCTCCTTGGCCATCTGGAATACAGTGCTGGGGTATGTATTGGCTTACTGTTCTAGTAGTGAGGGTAACTATGAGTGATAGCTATCTCTATATCATCATCGCCCTGTTGCCGTTGGCTGCGTGTATGGTGGT
>JBBSCU010000013.1:0-38317 GCA_038249935.1 Chroococcales cyanobacterium | reverse complement strand
TTGGCAGACATCATGGAAGATTTGTCTCATGATAGTGTCAAAAGATTTTTGCTACGTGAGCGGTATGAACCTAAAGATTTATTTGATGAAGTTAGGCTGCACATCAATTTGGTAGGCGGTACAAAAAGTTACGATGAGACAGTACTGGCAGAGTTTAAGGAATTACACTCAATTCGTTGGGGAATTGAATGTTACCACAGAGCTATCAAACAAGTGTGTGGTATTGAACGATTTATGGTGAGCCAGTGCGTTGGGCGGCTCTGCCGACTTGAAGCAACTGGCGAACCCGTAAGGGTGAGAACATTTGAGGCTATTAAAACTCATTTCTTCAGTGCCATTCGCGCCTTTACACAGTTAGAATTAATGCGATCTGAAGAGTTAATTGAAAACTGGTATGAACTCCAAATAAATTTATGTCTTGTCTTCAGGTGGCTCGTGACTTCATTCTGGAACATCTTAAACAAAAGGTGGGCTTGAATGCACATGGTCAAATTCCTGTCAATGCGTAAGTCCTGACCAAGTTCCGTTTTTGAGGGTATTCCTGGATTGGCTCTTTCTTGTAGCTTCAGTTTATTTGGACTCATTTTCCTGTAAAAGTCTGTTAGTAATAAAGAAGACAATGATCAATAATCCAAGCTGGAGCTGCCAGGGTGCTAATACTAGACTTACAATCAAGCTAATAGCTGCAAAAAAACCCGAAATATATGCAATTTCATCACTGCTCTTTTTAAAGAAGTAGCCAGTGAATAAGGCGGTACACAATGGTATCAGAAAAAACAAAGGCATTTTACTTACCTCCAAACTAAAAGTTGTAGTGCCTATAAAATAAATTAAAATTGTTTTTGGAATTGTGGCTAATTCTACTACCAATAAGGTTTTAGGTACAACACTTGCTCGAAATAAATATTATGAAAAGTCAAAATTACGCAATCTCACTATCTTACACCAGTTGCCACTATACTTTAAGTCTTTTGGCGGATGTTTGTTTACAAGTCGGGAAACGCATCAGCTAGGTTATACAGACTTTTGTTGCTTTGCGGATTTAAAAAGGTTTGAAACTAGATAGGTAAATTAGCTGAAAACTTTGGGCTTGCATCGGAAGAATGATCTAAGATATTACCTTTAGGAGTAGCATTTTCATCTGAGACACCTAATGCTGAACATTCCTCAACTACTGGCAACTGAAATAAACCTCAAACCCCATCAGGTGCAAAACGCGCTGGAACTTTTGGCGGAGGGTGCAACGATTCCCTTTATTGCACGTTACCGCAAAGAGCGCACCGATGAGATGAATGAAGTGCAACTACGTGAACTGGCTGAGAGATATACTTATTTAACAGAACTGGAAGAACGAAAATCGGTGATTTTGAATGCGATCGCTCAACAAGGTAAACTTACTGATGAACTCAAAGCCAAAATCGCATCCTGTCTACAAAAAACCGAACTTGAAGATTTATACTTACCCTATCGACCAAAGCGACGCACCCGCGCCACCATCGCCAGACAAAAAGGACTTGAACCACTGGCCGAGTTCATCAAGTCGCTAAATGTCAAAAATGCTGCAACAGCTTCCCTAGAGGAAGAAGCAGCTAAGTATATTTCTGAAACTAAGGGAGTAAAAACAGCAGAAGAAGCGCTCAAAGGTGCTGCTGACATTTTGGCGGAAGAAGTGGCGGAAAAAGCTGAGTTACGCGCATATATCCGCGACTATCTTTTAGAGGAAGGGGTATTTGTCTCCCGCATCAAAGATGATTATCCTGAAGGTACAACCAAATTTGAGATGTACCGTAACTATCAAATTCGCGTCAAAAATATTGCACCCCACAATATGTTAGCTCTGTGTCGGGGTGAAACTGAGAAAGTATTAAGCTTTGAAATTGCTTTTGATGACGACACGGTACTTTACTATCTTGAGTCGAAAGAAATTAAAACCAAAGTCCAGACAATTCGGGATTTTTATCAGCCGATGCTGAAGGATGCCTTCAACCGTTTGATGAAAGTCTCTCTAATGGGAGAGGTAATTTCTGAGAAAAAAGTATATGCAGATGTAGAATCAATCAAGACATTTGAAACTAATCTGCGAGAGTTGCTGCTGTCTGCACCAGCCGGAATGAAACCAACGCTGGCGATAGACCCTGGATTTAGGACTGGGTGTAAAGTTGCTGTCCTCGACCAAACGGGGAAATTTTTGGAATACCAAGCGGTATTTCCCCACCAAGCGGCTGAACAACGACTAAAAGCAGTACAAACTGTCAAAAATCTGATTGAAAAGTACAAAATTGAGTTAATCGCCATTGGTAACGGTACAGCGTCCCGCGAGACAGAGGAATTTGTCACGCAGGTATTACAAACCATAGAACCCAAACCAGTTAAGGTGATGGTGAATGAGTCAGGCGCATCTATATATTCTGCAAGTATTGTAGCGCTCGAAGAGTTTCCCGATTTAGATGTTACTGTGCGCGGCGCTATTAGCATCGGTCGCCGTTTGCAAGACCCTTTAGCAGAACTTGTAAAAATCGATCCCAAATCCATTGGTGTGGGACAATATCAGCACGATGTCGATCAAAAGTTGTTAAAAAAGAAATTGGATGACACCGTAGAAAGCTGCGTCAATTACGTCGGTGTGGACTTAAACACCGCCTCCAAAGAACTTCTGACTTCCGTTTCTGGGATTACAGCAACAGTTGCCAATAACATTGTCGCCTATCGCAACCAGCATGGAGCCTTTAAAAATCGCCGACAACTCTTGAAAGTTGCGAAATTGGGGCCGAAAGCCTTTGAACAAGCAGCAGGTTTTTTGCGGATTCGCGGTGGTGACAACCCATTAGATAATACAGCAGTGCATCCAGAGAGTTATTCTGTAGTAGAAGCGATCGCATCTGATCTAAATGTGCCATTAAATCAGGTGACACAAATTGCCGAAAAACTCAAAAAGACCAACCTAAAGAAATATGTTACCGATAGCGTTGGCGAACCTACACTGCGCGACATCCTCAGCGAACTAGAAAAACCAGGTAGAGACCCCCGTGCAGAGTTTAAGTATGCCACCTTTAAAGAAGGAATTAAGGAAATCAGGGACTTAAAGGTGGGAATGGAACTAGAGGGAATCGTGACGAATGTCGCCAACTTCGGTGCTTTCGTTGATATCGGCGTACATCAAGATGGCTTGGTGCATATATCCCAACTGGCTGATAGATTCGTAGATGATCCAAATAAAGTTGTCAAAGTTGGACAAGTTGTCAAAGTGCAAGTGCTAGAAATCAACGAGAAACTAAAGCGGATTAGTTTGTCGATGAAAGCAGTTAAACAATGATAGGCCTAATGGTAGAAGTAAATTCTATCTTGCTAGAGAGGTGAAACTCTAACAGATAGTTAAAGATGAGATAAGAAGCTTCAAACAAAAAATCTTTAATTATTAGGTAAAAACAATGTTGACTCCATTATTAACCGCCCTAGCTACAGCTTTGAGCCTGTTGATTGTTGATTTAGTTGTTCCAGGCGTTAATATTGCTAATTTTCCCGCAGCTTTGATTGCCGGTTTAGCAATTGGTCTAATTAACGGTTCCTTTAAACCAGTTCTGTCCGCTCTTTCTCTACCACTTAACTTTCTCTCATTTGGAGCATTTTCGCTCATCGTCAACGGTTTTTGTTTCTGGTTAGCATCAGTGCTAGTTCCAGGCTTCTCAGTTAGCGGAATTATCGGTTTTCTTCTTGGGCCAGTAATTCTATCTTTTGCTAACACCTTCATTAACAACTATTTTGTTGAAAGAAACCTATTAACCAGCAGTGGTGATATCCGAACCCAAGAGAAATTACCCTCCTGATTAACTATCAGCAGGAGTAGAAACGCTACTTGGATTACGTCCCTACTACGCATAACCAAATATCCGAATTAAGATAATTCATTAGGTGGATTTCCTAATTCGGTATCTTCAAGATAATGTAATTAAACAAAATCACAAAGTCGTAACATCATCATGAAATTAGTTCGTTTTCTTCTAGGTTTGGTAGTGCCTCCTTTAGGCGTTTTCTTGACAGTTGGAGTTGGACCAACTTTGTTTATTAACATTTTACTTACAGCTCTAGGTTGGATACCTGGTAGTATTCATGCAGTTTGGGTTATTGCCAAACATGAAGAACAACTTAATGAACAGGGACGTATTTACTAATACGCAAGATTAATTTTAGAGGTTTTCAATTAAGTAGGGTGCGTTAGATGGAACATCCAACGCACCACTTTTATGTGTAATACCAATTTACGAAAATCTTGATACATATAGATTTTTCGTAGGGGTTTAGCATTGCTAAACCCTTGCCCACGTATTTGTAACATTATTAAAGTGAAATGGTATAAAATCTGCCGTTGTATTAGGCGTATATTTCGATATGATTTGTAAGTAAAAACATTTCTGGAAAGTCCTTAACATACTGGTGTAGAAAACAAATGCGTTACAGCTTAAGCCGTAACGCAATGGTATTTATGAGCGGTTATAAAAAGGAGCTGCAAATAAATTCTAAGCAGTCTATTTATGAATAGTATCCCGCTCTTTATTAGTAGATTCTTTATCTTTGAACAAATCAGCAGCTGTTAAGAGTAACTGCCTCAATGTTTGTTTGATTTGGCGTTCTTTCCTCGCTAGAGATGTACCAGCTTCACCTAATTGATCTTCTAGTTGCGATCGCTTTTCTCCTACCTGTGCAGCCATAGCTTCTGCTTGAGGACGAGCTTTATCATACCAGTGTTTAGCCTCATCTAGATAATCTTGAACCTCCATAGAACGTCCGCCATAGCGTGCAGCTATATTAGCTCGGACAATGGCTAGCTGCGCTTGTAGTTGCGCGTAACGTTTCTTTAACAATGTCGCTTCTTCGCTATCTTTAAGGGTATTGACAGCATAATCAATGGCAGTTTTGGTAGTAGCAGTTTTTTCCTTACCTGTCTCTTCAATCTCTGCCAAAATTACATCAACCTCTTGTTGGAGTTGTTCTTCTTCACCATCCAGTTGAGCCTGTAGTCGCTTGATATCTGTTTGAGTTTTAGCAATGGCTTCGTGTCTTTGACTGTTAATTCCTTCTAACGCTCCTTCAATAGAAGCTGTCACTTCATCTTTAAGTTCGCTACCTTTTTCTTGGAAGTTTTCAATTACAGCAGAAACTGCATCTCTAACAAGGCTACGAAGTTCAGTAGAACCTTGTTTGAACTCAGAAGCTACTTGAGTAACTGCCGATTTAACAATTTCTCGAATCCGATCAGTTCTTAATTGTCCGGTTTCTTTAGCTTGTTGCAAGTCGGATTGAATTTGTTGTTTGATATTGTTAGGCATTTTTAACTCTGGAGATTTAGCTAATTTGGATAAAATTTTCTAGACGTATTCCTACACTCATATTATGGCGTAGTCAGATTGGGCTAGGCACTTCCTTTAGATAGAAAATTACAGCACCAAGGAGGTGATGTGTAATATGTTGCCCATTTATGAGATGATGAATATTTGTTGGTAGTAATTGAGAGTAAAATATGTGGCAAGTAAATATTACTTGTTCGGGTGATGCTTGGAAGCAGTATGCTACTGAATTTAAAGCGATCGCAGATAAGTATCAAGGGGAATTGATTGGTTCTAAAAAATTACCAGATGGTACGCGCATCATGTCATATAAAATTGAAGATGTTAGCGATGCCGAAGCTTTTCAGGAAGATTGTACAAATTTTACTGGATTTACAACTGACTTTGAATCCTTGTAGTATTGCTCTGGTATTTATTTCTGATAATCAAGTCTGTCCAAATCAGGAGAAGGTATTGAAAAAAATACTAACGATGATATTAGTAACATTTTTGTTATTGATAAGTACTTTCACCCTGCCTGCTAGTGCAGCAGAAACAGTTAACGGTGAACAAATATTTAGCGTTCATTGTGCTGGTTGTCATATCAACGGCGGTAATATAGTCAGACGAGGTAAAAATCTCAAAAAGCAAGCGCTGAAGAAATATGGTATGGCTTCAATAGAAGCAATTACATCCATAGTTACCAATGGTAAAAACAATATGTCAGCCTACAAAGATCGCCTCACCGAACAGCAAATTGAAGATGTTTCTGCTTATGTTCTCGAACAAGCTGAAAAAGACTGGCGTTAACAAGTTAGGAGTTAAGAGTTAAGACTTTAGCAGTTATTAACTCTAACAGCCCTAAATCATTCATAATAAAATTAAGAAGGCTGTAGAAACCTGCTTGTCACCTCACTAATTATTAACTTTTCTCACTCCTAAGAGACGCGATTAATCGCGTCTCTACTCACTCCTAAACTTGAAAATGAACTTACCCGCAGCTAGCCGTCTCCAATTCACTCCCGATTTAAACATTTGCCGCATATTAAATGGGATGTGGCAAGTGTCTGGCGGACACGGACACATCAACCACCAATCTGCCATTCAGACTATGTTCAAATATGTAGATGCAGGTTTTACCACTTGGGATTTAGCAGACCACTATGGCCCCGCAGAAGACTTTATTGGTGAGTTTCGTTGTCAACTAATTGATACTCGTGGAAAAGCTGCTTTATCTCAGATACAAGCCTTTACAAAATGGGTGCCTCGTCCTGGCAAAATGACGAAAAAACTTGTTGAAGAAAATATTGATATTTCCCTGAGAAGGATGAATGTAGAATCGCTAGATTTAATGCAATTCGACTGTTGGGAATATCAGGATAAAAATTACTTAGATGCCCTCAAATATATGGCAGAACTTCAAACTGAGGGTAAAATTAAACATATAGGTTTAACTAATTTTGATACAGAGAACTTGAAGATTATTATCGAAGTAGGTATCAAAATTGTTTCTAATCAAGTGCAATTTTCGCTGGTTGATCGCCGTCCCGAAGTTAATATGGTGGAGTTTTGTCAACAGCATGATATAAAGCTTTTTACTTACGGTACGCTTTGCGGCGGTTTATTATCAGAAAACTATTTGGGTAAACCTGAACCGGGAGAATTTGATCTGTCTACTGCTAGTTTGAAAAAATATAAAAATATGATCGATGCTTGGGGTGGTTGGCAATTATTTCAAGAGTTGCTAGCTATCCTTAAAGAAATTGCTAATAAGCATGGGGTAAGTATCTCCAACGTGGCAGTGCGTTACATTTTAGATCAGCCAACTGTGGGAGGTGTAATAGTTGGTGCCAGACTTGGGGTATCTGAACATATAGAAGATAACGCCAAAGTATTTAGTTTTAGTTTAGATGCAGACGATCGCGATCGCATCAATGCAGTATCACGCCAATCACGCGATTTGTACCAACTCATCGGCGATTGTGGCGACGAATATCGGCGATAACTTCAGGAATTGGGTGATAATACGGTGAAGGTTACTGTGCAAACTACTGCTGTCAGCCATGCCCCTAAACTTCACCTTCGCCCTCAGTCAACAGCAGACTTTTGAACTGCGCTGTGATTATGGCTCACGTCGCCTGGATAAAACGGAGTTAGCAGCACTGATTGATCTGTGTGAGCAAAATTACTATGCTCAACAAAACGATAGCTTACTCTATCTCACCCAGTTGGGACGGCAACTTTATCAATGGCTGGATGGTAAAGAAGGATGGCTGAGAAAGGCGCTGGATGAGGCGGATGAGCAAACGATTCTTCTAGATTTGATTAAAACCAGCGAAGTGCAGGGGTTGAACCCAGAAACAGAACGGGTGGCCTTGGGATTGGCACATCTGCCTTGGGAATTGCTGCATGATGGCATTGGGTTTTTACTGCAACGTCAAAATATCTCAGTTTTACCAGTGCGTTCTGTACAGCAGCGTCAAACCCAAATCATTGGCGTGCAAAATCGCCCCTTGCGCTTGCTGTTTATGGCGACTTCTCCTGAAGATGCGAAGCATCAAGACTAGATAAGGTGCTGGAGGCTGCTAAAAATGAAGGAGGGCGATAACGAGGTTCAGTATCCAGGCAATTGAAACAGTTAGTGCTGGAGGAAGATACTACAGTTCAAGCCTTACTCATAAAAAAGCAAATAGAAAAACTACTTGTACAACTGGAGGCACTGACAACTGTTGAGTAACTTGTTAAATGATGTTGGCTATTATACTTAAATAAATTGTGCTTCTACTATATCACTATTAATTTCATGGAAGCTTTACCCGATAATTGGGCAGATATTCAACCTGATACTGTATATCTTTCAATCAGTGGTTTGCTAGTTTCATTTGGAAGTGAACAAATAAAGCTGGGATTAAAATATGATCAGAATGGGAAACATCTAAAAGCCATTGAGAAAGGGCTTGTACCCCCTCGCGGTAATGTTGGGTTGGTGGCTTCCCAAGAATCAGGCTACGATTTTAAATCTAAAGTCTTAGGTAAAGGTGGCGACCGCCGATTTCATGCAAAATTCATTGATGGTATATTACACTTCCCTGGTTTGGTAACAGAACATTAAACCCACATAACTATGGCAAGACTAGAATTAAAAAATCATCAAGTCTGGCGAGATTTAACTGAAATATTAGAAAATTTAGATGCCAATATTCTTGTTCAAGAACATCTTAACCAATGTGATTATAAAGTGTGTGGTTATTGGGATGAACAAGATGAATATTATGAAACAATTACGTTGCCTCCTAACCTAGAAGCCGAATTAGTTAGCAGTTCAATTGGTGTTACTCACCAAGAACGTTTTTTACAACTAAAGTTTTCGCTCATAGCTGCTGATGTTGATAATACAAAAACAGCAAGTAATAAAGGACAAAAACTTGGTGAATTAGTTCTTGTTTATGATGAAAATCTAGAATTTGTTGATGAGAATTGGCTTTTAGATGTCGATTCTCCAATGCTTGTGAAGTGTTTCTCTCTTAAGTGTAGCGATCACATATAAGCGGCTTTTATGTTTCCAGGCTGAAACGTTGATTATTTGGTAAAAAGCCAGAGATGCATAGCCATCTAGATTGATAAGCCCAGCTTAACTCCCAATTCTTCTGACAAGCAGTAACGAAAGAATCAGCATTTAAGCCTTGTACACCGGAATGTTCTTCTTGTTCTAGGTATGCAAGAAAAAGCTCGTAAATTTTCTCGCTCGACTCTCTAGCAATATCAGGAGTTTTAAACCGCCAGTAAGGAAGAATTTCTGATTTGTATGGTTCTACTAAAAGTACACCCCTGCTCACCCTTGCCAACACCATAGAGTTCAGGATGTTGGCGAAAATCAATAATTTTAAAGTCCTAGAATAATCAAAAGCCATGATAGATTTTATTAGTAATAGTAAACTTTCAGAAAAAAGTTCAACTTCTATCTTAGTAAAGAGATTTTGTTCACTATGCTATCTAACACCCAATCCGTGAACAATGTCCTTGCGCCAGGAAATCTGCGTAAAGTGCATCACATTGCCCTCAACGTCCAGGATATGCAAGCTTCCCGCTACTTTTATGGCACAATCTTGGGTTTGCATGAACTCACAGGCGACGAAGTACCTGCAACCTTGGCGGAACTTGTCGCATCTGGGAAAGTAGCCAACTTCATCACCCCAGATGGGACGATTCTCGATTTATTTGGGGAACCCGATTTAACACCACCAAATCCAGACCCAGAGAAGACTTTCACTAGAGCATACCATCTCGCCTTTGATATAGATCCGCAGTTATTTGAGCAAGCGGTGACAGTGATCAGAGAAAATAAAATAGCGATCGCACATGGCCCAGTCACTCGTCCTACAGGTAGAGGTGTGTATTTTTACGATCCAGATGGCTTTATGATTGAAATTCGTTGCGATCCAGAAGTGCATTAAATAATTATTTGTCAGCGAACAAAAAACGGGAAGTACTTCTATGACAGCACTAACATTAAACCTTAATTCGATTATTAAACTGACAATAGAGCAGTTTTATCATCTGTGTGAAGAAAACCCCGATTTAAAATTAGAACGCAATCCCCAAGGAGAATTAATCATAATGCCACCAACAGGAGGAGAAACTGGAAAAAGTAATGTTAATTTAATTCTGCAATTAGCATCGTGGAATGAACAAAAGCAACTAGGCGAAGTTTTTGATTCATCAACTGGATTTACTTTACCAAATGGTGCTGACCGTTCTCCTGATGTTTCTTGGGTGGAGAAATCTCGTTGGGATAGTTTGACTAAAGAACAAAGAGAAAAGTTTATTCCTTTATATCCTGACTTTGTAATTGAAATAATGTCGCCATCTGACACTTGGAGAAAAGTTCAAGAAAAAATGCATGAGTATATATCAAATGGTTGTCGTTTAGGTTGGCTGATAAATCGAAAAAAACAGGAAGTAGAAATTTATCGTCCTGGACAAGATGTGGAAATTTTAAAATCACCTCAAACTCTTTCTGGAGAAAGTATTTTACCTGGTTTTGTACTCAGTCTGAAAAAAATTTGGGGATAATTAGGAAACTCATGCAAATATTTAAAGTAATCGAAGATGCGATCGCAAAACCGTCAATTCCACACGAACCATACAAGCAATCATTAAAAGCTTGGGCGATGTATTGTTTGCGAGAGAAAGGTTTTAAAGTCGTTTATGCCCAAAATGCCGACTTTGCCATTGAAACTAAAGGCGCAGAAAAGCTATATTTTAAAGTTTCAAATAGCGCCGATGATTTAGATAATTCTCTTAGCTGGATAGTTTGGGATAGTGCAACCAAAAGCGCCAGCCTCATAATTCGTAATTCGTAATTCGTAATGACGCTCTCTACGAGGCGCTAAAATCAGAAGATAAGTATCAAACTAAAAGAGAGTTAGCATCAGAAATCATTACAAAATTAATTGAAGATGGCTTTAATCTTGAACTGGTACTAGCAGATGCGATCGCATTAACAATCTGGATTTGACAAATTCTAGTAAATTTAAGAACTGTTATGCCAAGGTGAAGTACAGGCGCGATCGCTCTAAAGATAATTTACACTTAAGATAATATCGATCATTTGCAGCTTCTGTTATGTCCTCAACTCTAGATTCTTTGCCACCTGCGCTCGCTAAAATTGTCCAGCGCTTTCAACGCGCTTCCGAACCGAAGCGGCGCTATGAACAGCTAATCTGGTATGCTCAGAAGCTCAATGAGTTCCCAGAGGGTGATAAATTACCCGAAAATAAAGTTCCTGGTTGCGTGTCTCAAGTTTATATCACAGCAGCCTTAGATGACGGTAAGGTTGTGTTTAAAGGCGATTCTGATTCCCAATTAACCAAAGGATTAGTAGGGCTTTTGGTTGAAGGATTGGATGGACTAACGCCAACTGAGATTCTACAACTTACTCCAGATTTTATTCAAGCAACAGGTTTAAATGTTAGCCTGACCCCTTCCCGTGCTAATGGATTTTATAACATTTTTAAAACCATGCAAAAAAAAGCATTGGAATGTAAGTTAGATTTGCCTAACTAAAGGGATGAGTGCAGATAATTTTCAAAAGTTAAGAGTGATAAGTGGAACAATAATATTAGGGGCAAACACAACGGCACACCATGTTATCAATGTGATTGCTCCAAAAACAATTACGATAAACTTAAATGGAGCAGAAACAATTTTACAAGACACAATAGCTGACACTCTACCCGATAAGTAGGTAAACATAATTAGTAAACAATGCCAACAATTGATCGCTGGTATAATGACTGAGGTAGCTAGAAGCTAGATTTAAAGTTATGCGATCGCCTTTTCCCTTTTTCTCGGTTGCCGAGTATTTAGAAGCAGAAAGTAAAAGTGAACTCCGCCATGAGTATTTGGGTGGGCAAATTTTTGCGATGGCGGGGGGCAGTAAGGCACACAATATCATTACTCTAAATATTGCCAGTCGGTTACGTTCTCAGTTGCGGGGTAGGGCTTGCGATGTGTTTATGTCGGATATGAAAGTCAAGTTAAGCGCTGCTAATCAAAATAAGACGATATTTTATTATCCTGATGTGGTGGTTACTTGTAGTCCTGAGGATCAAGATAAATATTTGGTGAATTATCCTTGTGTGATTTTTGAGGTATTGTCACCAAGTACTGAGGTAAGCGATCGCCGTGAAAAGTTGGTTAATTATCAGATTATTGGGAGTTTACAGGAGTATGTTTTAGTTTCGCAAGATGAGATAAAAGTAGAAGTTTATCGTCAAGATTTGCAACGTAATTGGACAAAGGAAATTTTGGGAAGTGAGGATAAATTGGTTTTGAATTCGGTCAATTTCTCGCTAACTATGACAGATATTTATGAGGATATTTTTTAATTTTAGCGATCGCCTAAGTCGAGAATATCCAACAGCGATCGCAACTACGATTCAGTTTATCGGTATATATCAACTTAGTATACTTGGCTAGCCAATTTGGAAGATAAATAGAAAATTGTCTTTTGTAGAATTTGAATATTTACGGGCAATCAGGGTTAATGGGCAGACGAATTTAAAAGTTCGTAGGGTTGTACCTTCTAGAAATACAAATCCATAACCAATCCAGAGCTATACATCTCACAGGACACTTTTGAGAGATTGCTCCATAACTTCTTTATATTCTACTACTCCATATAATCTGTAGGAAATTCGATCAATTTGTGCTTGAATTTCCGCTTGCCGCAGGAGAATATTTTCTAAGTCAGATCGCCCTGTTTCTTGTTGAACTCTTTGCTCGATTACTTCTAACACTCGCAAGTTATTAATGCGATCACTGTCAAATTGATACATCTTTAATGCATCAAAGGCTGCTGTGAGTAAGTTACTAACATCACGAGTCAGCTTTTGTTTACGGCGAAAGTCAGGATCAAACTCAATGAGATAAATTAATCGGGCGAGTAAATAACGCCGTAGGAAATTATTGCGAATTCTGACACTCACAAGTTCAATCCATTCGCGATCGCCTTCACGCCAATCTTCATCTTCGCTAATTTCTCCCCAGAGGCGATAACCATCAATAGTTGGCTCAATTTTTAGTGAGAGTAAATGTCCTTCACGATTGGGGTTAGGGCTAGCATATTCGATATCTACGCCATAGTCTCCAGAGATACTGTGATAGTGGATTGCTGAGACTTCGGTATAAGGGATGGCGGAAGATTTGGCTTGATAAGCGGTGATGATCGCATAGCGATCGCGCCATATTTGATGTGCTTCTTTGCCAAGTTCGGCTAATTCTTGAAAATCTCGATTACTTTCTGGTTGCTCAAATACAGGAATTGGCAAGTCTCCTACTTGATTCTCGAAATATTCAAACATTCCTTTTCCTGTCAGTTTGCCGATACCACCAAGCGATCGATAGCGGAATTCTAAAACTTTAGAATTTAGTAAAGCACAAATATAGTAAAGAGTTTCTATGCTAGTATTTTCAGCCTTGACAAAGCAAGCAACATCACTCTTAAAACCTAGCGAACCATCTTCATCAACTGCAAATTTATTGGAATTGGCGCGACGTGGGAAAAAGATTTTCGGTTCAAACAAACCAACTCTAGCCCTGTGCAGATGAAACCATTCATAGCCGCCAGTTTTAAACACTTGCCTATTCTCTAGCTCTTTACGCTTGGATTTGAGATAATTCTGTAACACTTTAGGGATCTCTTCCCATTTCGTATCGCGGCTAAAGTAAATAATTTGAGTTTCAGACGGTTTATGTCCAAATCCATAAATAGATGAAATAGAAACTCTAGAGCGTAAAAATTCTTTGGGAAACTTGCGACTAAAATCACCTTCAAAAACCTCATCAAGCCCAGTATCAATACCTTTCATGAATTTTCCGTAATTAGATAACTCTAGCTTTTCACCTCTGCTATCAATTTCAGTGAAGATGTGACTATAAGGCGAAATTTCCCACCTGTCAGTTTTCAAGCTTTCTTGATTGACATTCACATTTGCAAAACCATTGTCAGGTAATAGTTCTAGCCTTTTAGGGATTACAGTTTTAGCTTTGTCAAAATCTAAAACATAGTCGGTTATAAAACTACTCTCGATAGAAGGAATTGATTTTTGAAATTGAATAATACAGGTTGCAATACCAGCGCTAAAAACCTTATGACCTAAGAAATCAATCAGACTAATAATTTTGGTTCGTTGGCTAAGAAATTCTCGCAAATTTTTTGATTTATCACCTTGAATAAAAGCGCGGGAAATAATAAAACTTAGCGATCCTGCTTGCTTGAGAAGTTCATAACTCCAGCGCAAAAAGTAAAACAGAATATCCGTTTTATCTGTATAAATATCTGCATACATCGTCTTCAGCCACAATAATTCCGATGCGCCGCGTCCAAAAGTCGCATCCACACTAAAATAGGGTGGATTACCAATAATTGCGGCAAATCCTCTTTGCGATTCTGGTAAATGCGGATCGAAAACATGGGGAAATTCTACTTGCCAGTTAAACGGACGCTTAATTACCACGTCTTCTAAAGCAGTCGGAATCGCAATTAATTCTGTTTTCAATCGCTCCAGTTCCGCACTTGTCCAATCCTGTAATGTACCTGTTGATTCCGATGTAATATACAAACGAATCGCTCTAATTTCATTCTCATTCGCTTCTCGATCTTTAATTAACTTTACTGCTTCCTGCAAACTTTCATCACTCGCAAAAAAAGCAGTTAGCACAGGATTAATTTGTTGATTAATCTCAGCAATACAACTCTCTAAATTAGTTACAGATTGACTGCGATCGCCTTCTGACAAAGTCACATTTCGGGCTGCGATCGCCAAATTAGCGGCGGTTGCTAATTGCTCAGATACAGGCGCTAAATTTGCAGGAGAATGAATCAAACTATTGCCAACGCGAATATTTAAAGTCAAAGCTGGTAATCGTGAATTAAGCGTATTTCTTTTGCCATAAACATTGGGACGAGCGCGAAGCAATCTTGTCCATAGAGAAAGTTTAGCGAGAAGCACTGCTTGCGGATCGAGATCAACACCATGCAGCATTTTTACGACAATACTTTCTTCTAAATTTTTGATTGATTCTGCTGAAGCATGACTAAAGATATCGCCATTTCCTGAAGTTAAATCAGGGTTTTCACAAGCTTTATTATAGCGCTTTATTTCTTCTAATAAATAATCAAATGCTCCTAATAAAAATGATCCCGAACCACAAGCAGGATCGCAAACGGTAATTTCTAAAACTGAACTAGCAACTGCATGAGCTTCTGTAAAATCATGAGTTTCTAATAAAGCGATCGCCTGATCAATTTTTGGCTCAACTAAAGGCTGCAAAGTTTGATAAACAATCCGCCCCAGAATATATTCAGGCGTATAAAATACACCTTCCCGTTTCCGAGTCTGTTGATTCTCAAGAATCTTTACCTTATCCCCATCTTCAATCAATTGGTGAGCTAGAAACTGCTCGTAAGCAGTCCCTAAAATATCTTGAGTTAAAGTCGTAAAGTCATAGTTATAGATCGAGCGATATTCCGTTAAAGTGCCAGCGATCGCATAAAGAATTCCTTCTCTTGGTACTGCATTAATAATAATTACTGGCTCTAAATACTCGCTATCAATATCTAAATCATCTACCCAAGATGCATTGAAAAGTTCTGTATTGTATCCCGCCCAAGTATTCCGAAAACCATTACGCAATTGTTCAATAAATGGCAAATCATAAAGTGTCTGTTGCCAATTATAGTAAATTCTTCCCAAATAGTTATAGGGCATCTCTGAGCTAAAAGCTTCTAACAATCGAATCAGCAAAAAACGATTGAGAATTACTTGCGATGCTTCTCTAATCCTGTTTAAACTGAGTTCAGGTTGCGATGCTTTAATTCCATTCGCCAAAATTGCCCGCCAAATTTTCAAATCTGCTAAAAATCTTGCCCCTAATCCTTCCCTTGTCTTCTCAGTGTAATAAGTCTCTAACCGATTGCCGCGTACATTTTCTCTAACTAAACAACTATAAAGGCGTTCAACTAATTCAGGATCATTTTGCAAATCGTCAATTCTAAACTGCCAGAATGGTTTCTTATCCTGTAATCGCAAAATATACCATTCCCGAAAATTCGACAAAACAATCCACAATACAGGCTGCTCATTGGCGATATCTAAACTGTAATCGCGCAGATACTCCAAAACCTGCTGTTTATTCGTTTCCCAAATATCCTTATCCCAAAAACTCTTTGCCTCAAACATCAGCACTGGTCTGGCACTAGCTTCAGGCTTCAGTAAATAATCAACCCATGTAGTTGTCCGAATCAGACTGCGAATTTTACCTTCTGGGGTGCGACATTCGGGCGTATAGCCTAAAGCATTTAACAAGGGTTCCAATAATCGACTTTTAGTTTCGGCTTCTGCTTGTCCTACGCGTGGCGATCGCAACAGTTGTTCTGCTTCGACCACTAAACGCGAAATTTCAGACTGAAAATTTTCTAAGGACATAATCACAGAAGATTGAAAAATTATACTAAAGTGATTTTAGTCGAACTCGCGTGACGTTTACAGTAAATTCAAATAATAATTATGAACATTTAACTAAGTAGCTATTTGAGGTTTTTCTCTACCAAATTGCCACAGCAAGATGACACCCAAGCCGAAGAGATTGACTAAGAAAACTATTAACCCTCCGAAAAATTGAA
Source organism: Chroococcales cyanobacterium (assembly GCA_038249935.1). Lineage (GTDB taxonomy): Bacteria > Cyanobacteriota > Cyanobacteriia > Cyanobacteriales > Nostocaceae > Nostoc. The sequence goes on along the minus strand of JBBSCU010000013.1, from coordinate 21,808 downwards.
TTAGTGCCAAAACTGTCAGAATCGCTAAACCTACCAGGGCGATCGCATAGGTTGAAATGATACCCGCCTTTGATTTGATGAAAATTGAACTAGCGATCGCAAAGCAAAATAATTACCAAATAATTGTTACCAACTTTGCAGCAAAAATATTTTGATCACAAGTTAATAAAGCTACTTGATTTCCTTGACTCTCTATAACTAAAGCTGTTGATACAATTTGGCGATCGTGCATTTCATTGATAGAGGTTAGTTCTACACTTTTTTCAATGACATCAGAATCCAGTGGATGTATAAAAACTCGTTTATCATTCTTAACAACCTTTAACAAGGCATCAACAGAAGGAATCGAAGTTTTACCACGACTAACGATCCATACCGACTCCGCCAAGGCGATCGCAGGCAAAATTAATTCACTGGTTGCATCGGAAAGAATAGCTTTTACAATAGGGCTTAAACGAGAATTACCTTCTAAAAACCAGATTAGGGCATGGGTATCAAGTATATATTTCATGTTGATAGATTCATGTCTAACTCAGAGCCTCGTCAGCATCGCCATGAAACTCAGCATCTTTGAAATCAGACTCAGTGGATTGCTGAGAACCTGAAAACATACCAAAAGACATAAGCTGACTATCTAAACTGACTGATTGAGAAGTTAAAAAAGTTACAAAAACTTGGCTTTCAGTAATATTTTGTGGGACTTCAGCTAATTCGATTTTGCCGTTCCTGTATATTCCTTGAATTGTTTGTAACATAATGGGTTGCGTTAAGTAACTTGAGCGATCGCTAATAAATCATGGCACTAGAACATTTTAGCTAAAATTTGACAGACTCAAAACCTTCTGTATGCTGTAAAATTAGTTGTGAATGGCGCGATCGCATAGCTTGAAATGATACCCGCCTTTGATTTGATAAAAATTGAACTAGCGATCGCTATTCATCAATCAATATTTAAACCTAACCTACAGCAAATTCCGTATCAGAGCGCACCCTAGCAGGTTGAAAACCTAAAACTATATCTTCATGTGGTACACCTAATTTTAATAACTCATAGGCAATTCCATCTTCCGTACCATCATATTGAATCCAAATCTTGCCATTTTTAATATCCAAATGTAGCAAACATCCATAATCCCTGATATCGTTCTGCTTCCAACCCACATACACCAATTGATAGCGATCGCGCTGCGTATCAAAAATAGGTTGAGCCTCAACATCTTTTGCCGATTTCATCGAGCGATCGGCTTTTGCTTGAATTAGTTGTTGAATATATTGTCTGTAGACAGCTACTTTATCCATTGCTCAATCGTCTCCTTTTCTAAGTCATAAACTAAAAGCTTAATTTGACTGCGTTGTACCACACTATTAATAAAAGCTAAGTTAAAAAAGGTTTGATAAACAAAACGAGGTACTGCTAAATATAAAATTCGCTCTGGATCTTCATCTTCTAAAGCATACCGATAATCTAAAAACTGTCCATGCGCTAAATGAAAATCAGAAATCCTTGAGGGACTAATAAAACTTTTCACCTCAACCGCAATTTTATCATTTCCCCTTTAGGCAGCAATCATCTGTTCCGCCCCAATGTCTATATACATTTCAACTCCACCTATACGCAATTCGTATGGATCGTGAGTTATTTGCCATCCGTCTTTTTCTAGAGCGCGTTTAACTTGCTCATGATACAAATCTTTTGCCATATTATGGGTTGCGTTGAGGAACTTGAGCAATGCTTAGATTTAGAGAAAAATTACAGCTTGACTATGACATTTGATAAGGTTAAGCAATTCCGCTCTGGTCTATACACCCTCTTAGGTAAAGGCGAAGAGTTTCTTAATTAAACTATATAATTATTTGGCGAAACCCTAAATAACAGCAAGTTCGCACAAAAATATAAAAAGATTTATCATGAGTGATAATGATTATCTATATGATGAGACAAGAGGAATTTAGAGTATGGTGGCTGACGTAATCAACAATTCAGTTCCCGTTACTGTTCTGACTGGCTATTTGGGAGCAGGTAAAACGACGCTACTCAATCACATCCTCACCTACGAACACGGCAAAAAAGTTGCTGTGATTGTCAATGAATTTGGGGAAGTGGGTATTGATAATCAATTGATTATCGATGCAGATGAAGAAATTTTTGAAATGAACAACGGCTGTATCTGTTGTACAGTGCGCGGCGACTTAATTCGGATCATTGGCAATTTGATGAAGCGGCGCGATAAATTTGACCATATAGTAATTGAAACAACTGGACTCGCCGATCCTGCGCCAGTGATTCAGACATTTTTTGTTGATGAAGATTTGCAAAGCCAATTGTCTCTAGATGCGGTGGTGACAGTGGTAGATGCCAAGCATATTTGGCAGCACTGGGACGCAGACGAAGCCCAAGAACAGATTGCCTTTGCTGATGTAATTTTACTTAATAAAACTGATTTGGTTGCACCAGAAGAGTTAGATGAATTAGAAAAACGGATTCGGGCGATGAATGCGATCGCCAAAATCTACCGTACCCAGAATTCTGAACTAGAAATAGATGCTTTATTAGGTGTAAAAGCCTTTGATTTAGACCGCGCATTGGAAATTGATCCAGATTTCTTAGGCGAAGATGCCCATGTACACGATGAAAGCGTCTTTTCTGTGGCTTTAGTAGAAGCAGGTGCGATCGATGGAGAAAAATTAAACGCTTGGATTTCCGAGTTACTGCGTACCCAAGGCGCAGATATCTTTCGGATGAAAGGCATTTTAAATATTGCTGGAGAAGAGAATCGATTTGTCTTTCAAGGGGTGCACATGATATTTGATGGCAAACCCGATCGCCCCTGGAAAGCAAGTGAAACCCCTAAAAACGAACTAGTCTTCATCGGGCGCAATCTTGATGCAGCCCAACTCAAGCAAGATTTTCTCGCCTGTTTAGCATAGATAAATAGTTAGGAGTTAGGAGTTATGAGTGATGAGTTAAAAATTCCTAACTTCTAACTCCTAACAGACGCGATTAATCGCGTCTCTACTTCTAACTCCTAACTTCTGTAAAAAATATGAACTCAACAACCAGCAAATCTAAGGAATTTGAACAACACTATTCGGGGACACTTTCAGATTATGTAACTGCGATCGCTTGGTCGCCACAAGATAAAACTTTAGCAGCAACTTCCGCCGCCGGGGAAGTAATTCTGTGGAATGATGGCGAACTCACAACCCTGCAAACTGGTAACGGTAAATCAGTAGATTGTCTGGCCTTTTCCCCAGATGGAAAATTTTTAGCCGTTGGCGGACAAGATGGACAGGTCAAAATTTGGCACGATACTCAATTAATTGCTACTTTGGAAAATGCCCCTGCATGGGTTGACAAGCTAGCTTGGAATTACACTAGCAACCAACTGGCTTTTAGTTTGGGGCGTTACGTCCAAGTCTGGGATGCAGATACTCACGAAATTGTCGTGACACTGAATTTCGACAACTCTTCAGTTTTGGCTATAGATTGGCGGATTGACGGACAGTACTTAGCTATTAGCGGTTACAAAGGAGTGAAGATTTGGCATAGTCAAGACTGGGATGAAGATCCATACATCTTGGATATGACTACTGTCAGTTTAGCGATGGCTTGGTCGCCCGATGGCAAATTCTTGGCTTCTGGCAACATGGATCGTAGCGTCACCGTTTTAGAATGGAACAACCCCGACCCCTGGGTTATGCGCGGTTTCCCTGGTAAAATTCGCCAATTGGCATGGTCAGAAGCTACTACTAAATTGGGTGCGCCAATACTAGCATCTTCTAGCGTTGAAGGTATTGTGGTGTGGGAAAAATTAGAAGATGATTCATTAGGTTGGGAAGCACGAGTATTAACTAATCATGTGGGTGTGATCAATGCGATCGCCTTTGCACCCAAAAGCTTCCTTCTCGCTTCTGCTGCTACTGACGGCTGGTTATGTTTGTGGAACAAAGCCAAAGAAGTGTCCCAAATTATTACAGGTGTCTCAGCCGGATTTTCTAGCCTAGCTTGGCATCCCCAAGGCAAGTTACTGGCCGCAGGTGGTGAGAAAGGCGAATTACTTATTTGGTCAAAGGTTTTGCGGGGTCAAGGATTCGGGCGTAATTAAGCAATACTCATTTGTCGTTTCGGTTAAGGGGGGAAGGGTTTGAATTTACCTTTCCCCTTTCCCCTTTAACCAATTAAGAGACCAAAAGGGAGATTATTAGGCTTATCCAAAAAGCATTTAAGCCTTGCCGCTACCTAACAAATACAACAAGGCCATGCGAACGGCGACACCGCTGGTAACTTGCGATTGAATGAGACTAAATTCTGGGTCATCCATTAAATCAGAACTAATTTCAACACCACGGTTAACTGGGCCTGGATGCAAAACTTTAACATTAGGTTTACAAAGTTGCAGCTTTGTACGTGTAATACCAAATAGCTGATGATATTCTCGCAAACTTGGTAGTAAATGAGCCGTCATCCGTTCCTTTTGTAAGCGCAAAGTCATGACAAAATCGGCATTGTGCAAAGCTGGTTCTAGCTGCCAATGTAGAAAAAGTTGGGGAGTGGGGGAATAATTCCTGACTCCTATCTCCTCAGAGATATATTCGGCAAATAATTTGGGTAAGAGGGTAGGTGGTGCTGCGAGATGCACTTGGGCACCACTGGCAATTAAACTCCAAATATTCGATCGCGCCACACGAGAATGGAGAATATCCCCAACGATCGCAATCTTTTTATCCTTTAAAAGTTCTAATCTGGGACTAGCTGGGTCAATTAGAGTACAAATGGTAAATAAATCTAGCAGTGCTTGGGAAGGATGCTCATGTTGACCATCACCAGCATTGAGGACACTAACTTTTACACCTAGCCGATCCATTTCAGATGCGATCGCATTAGGTACTCCTGCCTCTCGATGGCGAACTACCATAATATCAGTTCCCATGGCCAAATAGGTCTTCGCCGTGTCGAGAATTGTTTCTCCCTTAGTCATAGAAGAAGTGGCTGCGGCGAGGTTCAGCGTATCTGCACTTAAGCGTTTGGCAGCAAGTTCAAAACTGCTGCGAGTGCGGGTAGAGGATTCAAAAAATAAATTCGCTACCACCTGTCCCTGCAAGGTTGGCACTTTTTTCGTCCGCCGTGATAGCACCTCTTGAAAACTGGCAGCAGTTTGCAAAACTGTATCGTATTCAGTAGTAGTGAAGTCAGCTAGAGAGAGAACGTGACGACGATTCCAGGTGTTAGTAGTCATAAGATCGGGAGAGTGGAGATTAAAGACTCATTCACGAGTATCAAAGACTCATCAGCGAGTATCAAAGATTCATCAGCGAGTATCAAAGACTTATCCCCAATGCCCAATGCCCAAATACAATACCTCTCACGCTGGTAAATGTAGTACTTGCAAAGCAAAAGAAATCAGAGTGAGGAACGTCAAAAATCCAATTGTATCCAGCATTGTAGTCACTAACGGCCCACTAACTAGCGCCGGGTCGAGCTTCAGCCGTTTCAAACCCATTGGCAGTAAAGTGCCGAGTGTAACAGCCACAATTGTATTAGTTGCCATTACCATGCCGGCAATTAAAGCCACCCATCGCTCTTGGGGTCGCGCCCAAATTAAGGAAAGTAGGATCATTGTTGTGGCTAAAACTACGGCTGTGGCTAAACCAGCTAGAAGTTCTTTGCGAAGAATTTTTAGAGTATCTTTGGGTGTTACCTCACCCACTCCCAAGCTGCGGATTGTTACAGTTAACGATTGAATACCAACAGTGCCACCAGTGTTAGAAAAAATCGGCATGATCACTGCTAAAACTGGCACTGCGGCAATTACAGATTGGAAAGGCGCGATCGCACTGGCTGCACCAATATACAAGCCCATGATGCCTAACAGCCAAGGCAAGCGGTTGCGGATAGTGAGTAAAGGAGAGGACAAAGCAGTTTCATCACCACTTACACCAGCCAGTTTTTGGATATCTTCTGTGGCTTCCTCTTCCAAAATATCCATGACATCATCAATGGTGACAATGCCTACTAATCGGTCTTCTCGATCAACCACGGGGATAGCGATTAAGTCATAGCGCTGCATGATTCGCGCTACTTCTTCTTGAGGGGTTTCAGTTGTCACTTTGATGACGCGATCGCTAGCAATATCCCCGATGGAAACATCGGGAAAGGTAAACAGCAATTGACGCAGTGAAACTACTCTCACCAACTTCCGGTTATTGTCTGTGACGTAGGCGTAGTAAATCGTTTCCTTGTCTTCGTCCTGACGGCGGATTTTGCTCAGGGCTTCACCTACAGTCAATCCTTCCCGTAGTCGGACATATTCTGTCGTCATCACCCGCCCGGCGGTGCCTTCTGGATAGCCGAGAATCGTTGCCGTTGCTTGCCTTTCTTCTGGACTGAGTTGCTGTAGTAGCCGTTTGATTACCCCAGCCGGGAGTTCATCAAACAATTCTGCCCGTTCGTCGGGACTCATGGCTTCTACAAGCTGCACTACCTGGACATCATGGAGAGAATTAATTAGTTCTTGCTGTACTTCTGTGGGCAGATATTCAAATACATCAATTGCCTGACCTTTGTTGAGTAAACGGAATGCGATCGCTCGTTGTTTTTCAGGCAATTGTGTAATGTATTCTCCCACATCCACAGGTTGTAAACGATTCAAATCCCCTTTCAACTGGTTTAAATCGGTAGTATCAGTCAGCAAATCACGAATATCTTGGGTAAGCATTATATGTCCTCCTAAAAGCCTCCCCCGCGCTGGGAGACTTCCTCACCAACTCAGAGGAGTTTGATACTGCCATCTTGTGGACTATGGTCCATAAAATCTCAAAAATTCAACATCGATATCCAAGTCTGGGCATCGCTAGTAATAATCCTAACCCGGAATAGCGATCGCTGCTAGATATTGACCGTTTTTAGGAGGAACTGGGCGTTTAATTCATACTTCTGGTTGGCATTTAGAGCGTTACCTCATTTGATATCACTTGGTAATAGACAGTACCCAATCGCCTAAAAGTTGGTTTACTTTATCGGGTATTTCATCATGGGGACAATGACCCGCAGTTAGAAAATGTTCTGTCAATTCTGGACAATATTGACGAAATTTTTGGGAACGTTCTTTAGCATTCATCCAAGGATCAGCTTCTCCCCACAACATCAATAAAGGACAAGTTAATTGCTTTAATAGGACATCAACTTTTTCCCCTTGAGGAGTGCTAAAGACTGAAACAAATACATCTAACGCACCAGGATCGTAAGCAGGGCGAGAAATTTCTTCTACCAATTGGTTTGTAATCGCACTCTTGTCAAGATAAACTTTTTCTAGAGTTTGGCGAATTACCCAGCCTTGTCGCACATATTGAAATAATAGAAACTGGGCTAGAGGTTGTTGAAAAATCCACTTAATCGAGTCACCTAAGAGTTTCTGCAAAGTAGCAGATTGTTTAGGAGCCTGAATTTCTGATTGTAAAGCTTCAGGTTCAGATGTCGGCTGGCTTTCGCTGAATGGCCCTGCACTGTTGAGCAAAACTAAACCACCCGCATTGTCGGGATGTTGGGCTGCAACACATAAGCAAGCATAGCCACCAAGAGAGTTACCTGCTAATACTGCTTTTTGACCAATGACTTCACTGATAAAATCGTTAATTTGGTCGCGCCACAAGTCGCCACTGTATTGTAATTTCGGTTTTGCCGATCGCCCAAATCCCAAAAGATCGATGGCAAATACTTCAAAATCTTGACACAATCCTGTGATATTCTTACGCCAGTGGTCTGTAGAAGCACCAAATCCATGTACTAAAAGCAAAGGCGGACGTTGGGATTGTTTGTCTCCCGCACGCACATAATAAACGTTGTGCCCTCGCCACTGCCAATATTTACCAGGAGTTGGGGTTGTAGAGGGGGCTGTAGTTACCTGCATAATTAAAAGAAATGTTAAGTAGCTTTTAATAATTGTAGGCTAGTGGAAGGAGTGGGGGCAGATAAAGCGGAGGGAGATCCCCCCAACCCCTTAAAAAGGGGGGCTAATATCTCTTTCTTTTACCCCTTTTTTAAGGGGGTCGCCGGAGGCGGGGGGATCTTAATCCAAGCGTATTGGGAGATAAAGAAGCAAGAAAGTTGTAAATTTGACCTTCCGAGGCTCGATATTGACCTTCCGAGGCTCGACGTTGACCTTCTGAGGCTCGACGTTGACCTTCTGAGGCTCAATGTTGACCTTCTGAGGCTCGATGTTGACCTTCTGAGGCTCGACGTTGACCTTTTGAGGCTCAATGTTGACCTTCCGAGGCTCGACGTTGACCTTCTGAGGCTCGACGTTGACCTTCCGAGGCTCGACGTTAACCTTCTGAGGCTCAATGTTGACCTTCCGAGGCTGATGCTTGACAAATAACAAATATTAAAGATGTCAAAAGTATTAATTACAGGCAAGACTAAACTACTAGGAGTCATTGGACATCCGGTGGAACATTCGCTGTCGCCACTGATGCATAATGCTGCGATTGCTCATTTGGGATTAGATTACATTTATCTTCCCTTTCCTATTGCACCAGAGAATTTAGAAATGGCGATCGCAGGTTTCGCCGCTATTGGTGTTGTCGGTTTTAATGTGACAATTCCTCATAAACAGGCTATCATCCCCCTCCTCTCAGAAATTACTCCCGTTGCTCAAGCTATCGGCGCAGTCAACACTGTTAGTCGCCAAGATAATAGATGGGTAGGGACAAACACAGATATCGAAGGATTTATCGCTCTTTTGCAGACAACGTATAAACAGGATTGGAGTCAGAAAGTGGCGGTAATTTTGGGTAATGGTGGCGCAGCTAGAGCAGTTGTCGCAGGTTGTCACCAACTAGGTTTTGCCAAAATTTATGTGTTGGGGCGCAATGTGGAGAAATTACAAGCATTTTGCGATAGTTGGAATAATTCACCTATAGAAGAGAATTTGCAAGTGGGTACATGGGATGAACTAGCAAAATTGATTCCTCAAGCAGATTTGTTGGTAAACACAACCCCTATCGGGATGTATCCCAAGGTTGATGAGTCGCCTTTGAGTGTAGAGGAAATGGCGAATTTACCAACTGGTGCGATCGCTTACGATTTAATATATATTCCTAAACCAACGCAATTTCTAAAGCAAGCAGAAAAACAAGGTGCAATTGCGATCGATGGATTAGAGATGCTAGTTCAACAAGGAGTAGCAGCCTTAAAAATATGGTTACAGCAGGAAACTATACCTGTAGAAGTGATGCGCCAAACATTGCAAAAGCATTTGGGTTTAGGTTGATGGATAAATAAATGCCGAACGAATGGAATTCGTGGCTACACAAACGTACTCCTTTGGAGAAGCAAGCTACGCATAGCGTCTCGCAGAGAAGTCCACCTCCGTGGACTAAGGAAAAATCAAGGTTTTTAACCCAGATCGGTGGGTTTACTCCTAACTCCTAACTCCTAACTCCTAACTCCTAACTCCTAACTCCTAACTCCTAACTCCTAACTCCTAACTCCTAACTCCTAACTCCTTCTGCGGCCAGCGCCAATTGTAGCGATTCCATTCGTAGATACCTTGAATTTCATACTCAGCACCATTGAAGAAGCGGACGACGCAATTAGTAGATGAATCATTGTGTAGGCGTAGCCCGTCGTAGACATCGCTAATTTCCTCGACCTTAATCACCATACAGGGAAACCATTCGCGCTTGCAAGGTCCATCTTCTTGCACCCATTCCCATAATGCATTAGAAACTTCAATGCGATCGCCTACTCTCAGCTTCAGTGCATCCTCAAAATAAGAATACTTATCAAAATGGTATGACTCAACACGATTCAGCCATTGTAAACCATAGCGTTGGCGGATAAATTGCACTGTCCCAGAATCATTTTCCAGCAACCAGTCGTTGAGTAATTGCACTTTCCAAGTGCGGTTACGTTGTTCTTCATCCTTAACAAACTGTAAAAATACTTCTAACTCCTCTGCGGTAAGTTCGTCTAAGGGATTAGCAATATCTGTAACCCCAGAGTTAGAGTTTCCCTGAATTTGCTCGATCGCTTGCAGTAATATCTGTTTTTGGATGTCAGTGAGAGGACAGCTTGCTACATCACAACGATTAAAGGCTGCAAGCATAGCTGTTTCAATCTCATCTGGAGTCATAATTTAATAAAATTGAGAGTTTATTTCCCTAATTATTACAAAGGTTAAATTAAAGTCTCCAATCACCCTGTAGCTAAATATAGACATAATTAAACGTAAGATGCTTAATATTTAGGGAATAGTTAGAGAAACTGCCATGACTCAAACTCAGCATCCCACAAAACTCCTGACTTTTGAGGAATTTCTGGCTTATGACGATGTCTACGACGGGCTACGCCTACGCACTGATACCCGCTATGAATTAGTGGATGGTAAGCTCGTAGCAATGCCAACTGAAAGCCAGGAAAACTGTGATATTGCCAAATTTCTGCTGTTCGAGTTGGCAAAGTATTTTCCGATCACCTTGCTGGCTTACAAGGACATTGAAGTTGAAGTTAGTGGACGGCGAGCAACCTGTCGTCTACCGGATCTGGTGGTGCATACGGAAGAGTCGAAAGCGGCTTTGATTGGGAGTCATCGCAATTTGATTACCCGCGATATGCCTCCGCCGGCGCTGGTGGTTGAAGTCGTCAGTCCCGGAACTGAGAACCGCAGCCGCGATTACCGTTACAAACGCACGGAATACGCAGCTAGAGGCATTACCGAATACTGGATTGTTGATCCAGTGTTAAAACAAATCACCATTTGCAAGTGGGTGGAGGGACAGTATGAGGATGCGGTTTTCAAGGGCACGGCGACCGTTGCATCAGATGTAGTACCCGATTGGAAATTGATAGTAGAGCAGGTGTTTGCAGTTGCGAATCAATGAGAGAAGTCAAGAATAAGGAGTAGGAGTATGTTGTAAGCTGACGTTATAAGTTACATAATTATTGAATAAAATCACGGGGTCTTTTATGCAATTGCGCTCACTCACGGTCGTTTTTATTTCCTATCTCATCAGCTTTCTATCGTGGGCGATCGCACCCTCAGCGATCGCGCTCACACAGATTAGACTATTTGATATTTCCTATAAAGATTGTCCACCAGAACTGGCACAAGGGGCTGTTATAAGTAGTGGTAGCGCGGCTGCCAATTGCTTTATTGTCATTGGTAAAGCCGAAAATGGCACTTATAAAACAGTCTACGACGCAGATATTTTTGGGCGGATCTATGATGCCAACAATGACTCAGTAATGCAGAACCGCACCCGTCTTGGTTTGATTGCAGAGGTGCCACCAGGCATTAGCGACTTTGAATTGAGGATTTCTGTACCTGCGAATCAGCCTACTCCGTTGAAGCTGAAGCAGTTCAAGGCTGCCGGTTTTAGCGCTCAAGTCCGTAAGTAATAAATTTTAACTTTTCCCGTTAAAAGTCCCCCACCTTATCCAAAGATTCGTGTCGGGATGAAGAGCGCACAAATAGGAATAGTCTCTTGACAGAAGCAGTAGTTCTCTAATTAAGAGATTTCCTAATGATTTCAACGTCTAATTCTAATAATTCTGCTATTTCTTGAATACTTAGCCCTTTTTGTACTAATTTAGTTACTAATTCTAACTTTGCTTCTTCTTTCGCTTCTTGATAAACTCTAGTTTGTCTGAGTAAATTTAAATTCAGCATAGCTTCTATGTCCTCTCGATTAAAATTAGGAAACTTGTAAACAATAATCTCTTCTATAAATTCTAAAACTTTTCTTTGGATGAGAACATCTGCTAATTCCAATTTAGCTTTGTCAATTAGCTGTTTAGCAAGTTCTGGGGCTTTATTCTCGGTTTCTACAACCAATCTGACAATTCCTACACCCAGAGATTCTTCCGCTACTACCTCAAGTTCATCCAGATAAAAGCAGCGTAAATGAGGCTCTAACAAGGCACGATAACGTAAATGACAAGATGTTTCATTGCTGCGCTTATCATAAATAACTATTGCATACCACTCAGAAGTAATTGGTTTATATTGAGAAAAGTAAAGGAAAATGCTTGTAAATAGACGGTCATAAAATTCTTCATCTTTGTAAAACTGAACTTCTACAAAGTAAAGCGGCTCATTAATAAATCTTTCTACAGGAGAAAATACTCCATCTAAACGAAAAGAACGTTGTTTAATTTCTGGTGCAATAAACTGATAAGCATTGGTATTAGTATTAGATTGACCAATAAGTTCAAATAAAATGCTCGGAAATTCTTGAAATATATCGCAGAATATGGTGTCAGTTTTCAATTATTGCATCCATAATTATCATTATTAGCCTATATTGTAATTGATTAAAAAGTCTGGACTTAACTAGCCCAGACTAAAAATGTTTTACTTGAAGTGCAGGAAACTGCAAATTCTGTGTTATCAGATGGCTTGCAGACCACCACCTACTATTTGAAGCAGTATAATAGCTAACATTGGCGAAAAATCCATTCCGCCTAATGGGGGAATAATTCTGCGAAACAGATTCAAATAAGGGTCGGTAATCTGGGCTAAAGCAGCAAATGGCTGGTTATACCAGTTGATTGTCGGGAACCAGGTCAACAAAACCCGAACAATGAGCAAATAGCTATAAAAGGTGACGAAGGTAGCTAGTGTCGTAATCAGTAAATTCATGGGTAGTTAATTTCCTACTAAGTATCAAACGCGGTCTTATTCTTTAATTTTAATTTAGTCCATGTCATCGTGGCTGCGGATTGGGTACTTACCACACTTGACACTTTCACCACGCCCGAACAAACTTCATGAGTCTTTATTGAGAGAGCGATCGCCAATTGTCTGTGGTAAACCGCCATTCACATTCCCCAGTTGCTCTCGCACTTCATCAATTGTGGCATTTAACTGGGCAATTTTATCTTCGAGCGATCGCCTGGCCGTTTCTATGCCGCTGCTCTCACTTTCTGAGGCTTTCATCTGACGCCGCTTTGCTGCTATTCTCTTCGCTTCGGCTTGGCTATCCGTCAGTTCTGTTTCCTCCTCTGCTAGCAATTGAGGATCGCGTCGAGAAGCAATCAGTGCGCCTATGACACCACCAAATACGCCACCGACAAACGCCCCGGCTAAAAAACCACTGCCAAAACCATCTCGCTGACTCATATATTTACTGCCTTCAACAAACCTTGCAACTTTTACCGAAAAATTGGGTTTAGAGCTACGTCGTTCTACGACGGCTTTTAATTCATTAGTGTACTAATATGCTGCTATAGTAATTGTAGTGGAAAGGTAATCAACCACTTAAAAAACCTAGCCGTCGAAAGACAAAGCACTGAACCTTGATAATTGAATCTATGCGGTTCTACTGCATTATTCTAGTTTCCTCCTAGCAGTAGGTAAAAGATTTGTAGGGGCTAGACAAATCAGCATTTTGAAATAATTGTTTCAAACGAAACAGGACTTGCACGGCAGTTGCTTCAAGTCGGCATAGCCGCCCAACGCACTGCCTCACTAATGCAAATAGGGTAGGGCATACCCGAATTAACGCTTAGGGAGAATCCCACCTCTGGTTTAGACGACGCAAGGAATCTAGATTAAGTGGTTTCGTTGAACTAAGAATCCCCGTCGATTTATCGCGGGGAGTGTCAAAGTAGTTATGCTATTTTCCTGCCCTAGCTGCATACTAGCTTAAGTCCCAAAGATGCGATCGCCTGCATCTCCTAATCCCGGTACAATATACCCCTTGTTATTAACTTCTTGGTCAATAGTAGCGGTGTAAACCATTAAACCTGGATAAGCTGCACTCAGTTTTTGCAAAGCTGGTGGAGCCGCCACTACACAAACAATCCGCATCAAGGCTGGATCAGCACCCCGTTGTGTTAATTCTGTCATCACCGCCATTATCGACCCTCCTGTTGCCAATATTGGATCGGTAATTAACACTCGTGTCTGCGGGTCAAATTTTTCTGGTAACTTGTTCAGATAACAATGAGGTTGCAGTGTCTCTTCATCTCGCGCCAAGCCAAAATGGTAAATCGATGCCAAAGGCAATAAAGTCTGCGCTCCCTCTAGTAATCCTAGCCCAGCCCGCAAAATCGGCACTACCGCCACAGGTATCTGCGGATCAATCACGGTTGCTGGACAGGAATCCAAGGGACTTTGCACCACTATCTCTTGGGTCGGCAACCAGTCTCGCGCAGCTTCATAAGTCAGCCATCTTCCCAACTCAGTCATCGCACTGCGAAATAATACTGAAGGGGTGCTTGCATCACGGGCTACAGCCAGCCAGTGTTTTATCAGGGGATGGGGTGGAACATAAACCCGTAATTGTAGCGTCATAGCCAGAAATAGGCAACTTTTTATTGTATGAGAACTGAAACACTATAATACTCTTTCCTGTATACGGCTGACACCTAAAATTAACACTCTCACTTTTATTGATAAAGTTTTTCGTTAGTAGTTGACATCTATTCTTAATTAAGGCTATATTCTTATCCAGTGTTCTCCTCTCTTTTAAGGATCGGCAGACGGGATTAGCCAGCGACAGTTGGCTGGTCCCTCTTTTTTTTCAAGGGTCAAAATAAGCTACTCTGGACTATAGACTTTTGACGTTGGAATTTGTGAAACGGCAAAAATGCAAGATATTGATGTGATTGTAATTGGGTCTGGTATTGGCGGATTAGTAACAGCGACCCAGCTAGCGGCGAAGGGAGCGAAAGTACTAGTACTGGAACGTTATTTGATTCCAGGTGGTAGCGCTGGTTATTTTGAACGCCAAGGCTATAGATTCGATGTTGGGGCATCAATGATTTTTGGACTGGGACAAAATGGTACTACCAACTTACTCACCCGTGCATTATCAGATGTAAATGTCAGCCAAGAAGCGATCGCCGATCCAGTGCAGATTCACTATCATCTACCCCAAGGTTTAGACCTGAAAGTTGACCGGGTTTATGAAAAATTTTTACAAAATCTTACTGCTCATTTTCGCCATGAAGAGCAGGGGATTCGTCGCTTTTATGACGAATGCCAAAAAGTCTTCAAGTGCCTCAATAGTATGGATTTGCGATCGCTAGAAGAACCTCGGTATTTACTGCGGGTATTTTTCCAGCATCCTTTAGCGTGTCTCGGTTTAGTCAAGTATCTCCCTCAAAATGCCGGGGATGTGGCACGGCGCTACATCAAAGACCCCCAATTATTGAAATTTATCGATATGGAGTGTTATTGCTGGTCGGTGGTTCCAGCAGACATGACACCAATGATTAATGCTGGCATGGTCTTTTCTGACAGGCATTATGGCGGAGTTAACTATCCAAAAGGCGGGGTGGGACAAATTGCCCAAAAACTGGTGGAAGGTCTAGAGAAGGCTGGAGGTAAGATTCAGTATCAAGCTAGAGTCACGAAAATTATCATAGAACAGGGAAAAGCGGTAGGTGTGGAACTGGCTAATGGTAAAGTATATCGAGGTAAACGCATAGTTTCTAATGCTACACGCTGGGATACATTTGAACAGTTACTACCACCACAAGAAATCCCACGTAATGAGAAAAAATGGCAACAAAATTATCAAAAATCTCCAAGCTTCTTGAGTTTGCATATAGGGGTAAAGGAGTCAGTTTTACCTGGGGGGACAGAGTGCCATCATATTTTGCTAGAAGATTGGGAAAAGATGACAGCAGTGGAAGGCACAATTTTTGTTTCAATTCCTACATTGCTTGACCCAGATTTAGCACCAAATGGATATCACATCATTCATGCCTTCACGCCTCACTGGATTGATGATTGGCAAGAACTTTCTCGTAGTGAGTACGAAGCGAAGAAAGAAGAAGCGGCTGGGCGAATTATTGACCGCTTAGAAAAGATTTTTCCAGGTTTAGATGCCGGATTGGATTATTTAGAAGTGGGGACACCCCGCACCCATCGCCGCTTTTTGGGTCGTGAGGATGGCACGTATGGGCCAATTCCCCGGCGCAAGTTACGGGGGTTATTGAAGATGCCCTTTAATCGCACGGCGATTCCAGGATTGTATTGTGTAGGGGATAGTACCTTTCCGGGTCAAGGGTTGAATGCAGTCGCTTTTTCTGGGTTTGCCTGTGCTCACCGGATTGCCGTAGATTTAGGATTTTAACATACATAAATCAAGATGATCACAGGAACAGCCTACGCAAAAAGCCTAGTAAGCGGATAGCAAAATCTATGTTTACCTGAGTTTTACGTGCAGTGTCGATTTCTTCTAATATTTTCTGCATCTGTGCCCGATTTTCTGGATTGATTCCGATGATACTAACGTTTATAATTAGTGCTCTTACCTTATTGAGAGTAAGTTGGCATTCGCTAACTGCTAACTCTAACTTATTTACTTTCTCCCAATCTTTTTGATGTTGCGCGTTTAAAAGTTCAAATTGAAGCTGAAACAGAATATCTCGTAATTTTTCTTCTGTATTATTGAGTTGTTCTAAGTCAATTTGATTGCCAGGAACTTCTTTAAGCTGAGAAATTATTTCTGCAAAAGCATCTAAAATTTTATCGGTGGCCATGATTTATATATTCAGTTAAGTTGTGAACATTATTCATGACTAGTTGCAGCCTAAAAATTATTGACATAATTGAGAGTTTGGTGGTTGCACCTGTCTATTTCTGAGAGATATTTCTTTCATGAATTCCTTCAATATTTTATCTTCGCTGATTTCTTTTTCAAGAGTGTTAATCTTTGTGAGTGTCGAACTGTAGTCATTACCAGTGAAACTGGTAGCTACCCCAACAATCTGAGTAACTCTAGCAGCAATAACTTCAAAATTAAGATTAGGGTAGTCTTCAATAAGTTCTGAGAGTTTTCGGCCAGTGTCAGCCGCTACCAAAAGTTTAGAGATAGATTCATTTAAACTTTGTTGTTCAAAAGCATTAACTTTTCGCCAATCATCTATCTGTTCAACAACTTGACGCTTAATTTCTTCTGCTTCTACCTCTGGCTGTAAGGACATATTTAATTTTCGATACTGTTCACCGAGATGCTTTAGCTTGGAACTGATGATTACTCGTTCCCAATCTCTTGGTCTTGGTGGTCTTTCCTGAATTCTTTTGGCTAGAAGTAGCATTTTTACTGTTAGACATCGTGCCGGCTGGGCAGTTTGAGCAACTATCCTTTTACTTTCATAATCAATTGTTTCAAGCTTCTTAAATACCTCGACTGCCATATCATATTCTGCTTTCAAAGCATCGAGTGCTTGATCAAGATCTGATGACTGGGTATTTAGCCGACTTTCTCCGGTAATAATTCTATTTACTTCTGTAGGAATTCCGAATTGAATATTGGTATCAGTTAGTAATCTTTCAATAACCAAATCATCATCTATTGGTAGATTGTTCAGTTCATAGATTTTCTTCACTGATATAATAGCATCAGCAGCGCGATCGCGAAAATTCTCGGCAGTTACTCGAAGCATCGCTCTTTTTTGAGGCGTACAACCGCTGATGGTAAAACTGATAGTACAGGCTACTATACAAAATTTCCATAGGCTAAATTTCTGGATATGGGAAACTCTCATTGACATACTTAGGTGTGTTTAGATATGATTAACACTTATTTACTACCATTAAATAATCAAGTATGAAAATAATTAAAAAGCTAACTACGCGCATTAAATCTTTTTTCCGAATCAGTTGGAATTTTCAGAAATGCTACTAATTAACCATAGAGTATCACGGAATGCTGATACACTGATTAGGTTAAACAGTTGTAACAAATACTTTTTCTTGTAAGTGCATCATTTACAAAACTTTTCCCTTAGGGCAACGCAGCTTTAACAGTGAGCGTTCGCGCAGCATATCACAGAAAAGCTTAATTGTTAAATATAACACCGCGTAGTTGTAAATCTTGACGTTGTAGCTTTGTCAATCCATCGCCTGTACCAAATTTACACTTACTTACTAGAGCGCCTAACCAAATAGTTTCATTTAGAGTTGCACCTCATAAATCTGCATTTATCAAGTCAGCTTTTGTAAAATTTGCAAATAATAAGTCTGCATTGACTAAACTGCTACTTTGTAGATTTGCTCCTGATAAATTCCCTCGGATGAGGTTTACTTCATCTAAAATTAAACCAGACAAATCTGCTCCTATAAGATTAGGAAATTTTAACTGGCTTGGATATTGAAAAAACCGGATCATACAGATGATATTTGCTTCATTTAGGCATATTTTAGTTAAAAACTCATAACGAGCTATGCCTAGTTGTTTGAGAATTTGCAGACGCTGTGGAGGACTTTGTTCTAAAAACTGGATAGCTGTGTAGCGTAGGTCTTGAGTAGAGATATTTAGCATAATTATCAGATAGTTGTAATATTTGTGCCGATTAAAAATTTAACCCTAAATTTAGGCAAATATATAGATAATATGCCAATCCTAAATCATTTGTGAAAAACAATATCCCCGACTTCTCACAGAAGTCGGGGATCTAACGTGTATCGATAACTACTAAACTAACGTCCTGCCAATAATGCTTTCGTAGCAGATTCGCCTGCTAATCTCACCTGCCTTGTCAACTGGAAGTTTAACAATGCTAGAACACTCAAATCAGCTAAGAGTGCCATAAAAATTGTTATTAGCCCAGCGTGTTCTATAGCTACCCAAGGAAAAGTTGTAAACATCCATACAGTAGGATATTTCCACGACGAGATACCGATAAATTCTAGAATCATCGGTGGTAAAGAGATTGCAGCACCTAAAGTCCCAATTGCCCAAAAAGAACGTTTGGGAGTTCTCAGCAAAAGTATTAATTGGGCGATGGTAGCGTAAATCATCATTAAGCTGATGGACAAAGCTATAACTAAAAGTGCTTTAAACCTGTCAATATCGTTACTCAGCAGAGTTTTAACACCGTTTGCGTCAATAACAAATGTAAGTGAAAGCCAAACTAACCAGGGGATAGTAGCAATTGTAAGATTAATTGCGATCGCTACGAGTGCAGGGCTTTTTTCTGCCCAAATTAAATCTTGCCAAACACTCTTCTGGCTAGAAACTTCCTGATGTCGATATCTTGCCCAATCTTGTACATCTTGACGGTGAGGGGAAAGAACCGCAATTAAACTTAAAATCAACACCAAATTGTACAGTGCCAGCAAAATGTAATTTTGCCCAACTTGTTCATCCCATCTGTAATCATCTTTACCAAATTGTAGGGCAAATCCCCACATCATCAACTGGCAAAAAGCTACTAGTAAATAACTTTGCTTCTTGTTAATTATTGAGGCTTGAGGATTACGGAAGCAACGTTTAAGAGCTTGCCAAATACCGTGACTACACAATCCCAAGTTTAATAAATGGAAGCTAACAACACTAACAACATTTATCCCTAATGGTAAATAGAAAAACTGGTAGTTTTTCAGGGGAGAACCATTGGATATATGGAACAAGTTAGGAAATAGATAATTTGTGGTATCCCAAGGATTAAAGAGTCTAAACCAAGCAGTTGAATTATTTAAACCGTGTCTATTATAAGATGATGCCAGCACCATCGTTGTGAACAAAAAAAGGAAAACTGAACCACTACCTAACCAAGGCTGAAAACCGCTAAACCAACGACTAACTAAGCCAAATAGTAGTGCAGCACTGTAGAAGAAAATACAGCTAGCGGCAAGAATTGAGTAGTAACTCAAAATGTAACTAAAGGCAATTTTGGCAGAAAGACCAGCCCACAAATGTAAAGGAACTGCTAATAAGATGATCAGATAAATTAAACTCGGAACTCCTAGCAATTTACCCGTCAATATACTTGTTTCTGGTTGGGGACTGAGACGGATGAAATTCAGCGTACCGCGAGTTTCTTCTTTGGCTAAATCGTTGATTAGCAAATAAGTTCCTGCAACTAATAGTGTAAATACAAAAATTACACTTAGCGTCAGGAATATATACTCCCAGTGGTCTCGCCACCACAATTGCCAATCAATTTCGTTTTGGGGGCAAAAATTCTTTGAAAGAAAACTACTTAAGTCAGCAATTTTGGATTGATTTGATTCCTGGTAAACCTCTTTTTGTTGCAGTTCGTATACTTGACGCAAATGACAGTATGTACCGACTAAGGGGTATTGATCATTAGGAAACTCGCGGAACTGATATAAAAAAACTACCAGTTGCAGTAGTAAGGATGTTGCAACTGCGATCGCTACATTAAAAAACTTCAGTCGTCCTTTGAGTTCCCGCAATAGTTGCGGATTCCAATCGCCGATTTTGTCTATCAAATTGGGCATCATAGAAAAAATTATCCAAAAATGGGGAGTGATATTTATTGACGTATCAAGATGCTTGTTTGTGACCTAATTTTAAGAAAATACTTTCTAAGTCTTCTTGTATGCAGTGAAAATCAGTCAGAGGAATGCGTGCTTGAATGAGCGATCGCAACAACTCAGCACTATCTTCTTCTTTGCCCGAAAAATTCACCCGCACGCTGTTTTTTCCTGGTATCACCTCCCACTCTTCTACCAAAGGATGATGTTTCAGTTCGCTCAAAAGTGTCTCTAAGTTCCCTAAAGTTGATAACATAATTTGCTGATGGGCAAGACGTTGGTAAAGTTGCTGTAGGGAGGTACTTTCTACCAAAAAGCCAAGTTCCATAATTCCCACAGAAGTACAGAGTTCCGCTAAATCACTGAGAACGTGGGAGGAAATGATTACAGTCATCCCAGCTTCTTGCAAAGCCTTGATAATTTCCCGAAAGTGCATCCTAGCAATGGGGTCAAGCCCAGAAACAGGCTCATCCAGTAGTAGTAAAATCGGTTCATGGATAATGGTTCGCGCTAAACTCAAACGCTGTTTCATCCCCCGCGACAGAGTAGAAATCTGGCTGTGGCGTTTATTACCAAGTTGAATTAGTTCTAAAACTTCATGTAGGCGTTGAGTGCGGCGCGGTTCCCGCAAGCGGTACAGGCGAGCAAAATAATCTAGGTAGTCCCAGACTGTCAGATCCTCATATAGCGGGTAGTCATCGGGTAAGTAGCCAAGACAACGCTTGAGCTTGGGGTTACTCTTGTCACGGAGGAGGCGATCGCCATTAATATAAATCTCACCCGTAGTTGGTTCCTCAGCAGTTGCCAACATTCGGATGAGAGTTGTTTTACCCGCACCATTCGGCCCAATCAGTCCATATACTTCACCCACCTGAATCTCTAAATCAACATCATTGACAGCAATGTATCGGTCAAATTGCTTAGTTAGACCACGAGTGCAAATTGCTAATTCTTTTACCATTGCTGCTGGAGTACGGCTTATGATTAACACTTAACCTAACCTCTTTCTACAGCTTTTGTCAGGCTGGTTTCGGAAATTGAAACTGAGTTTATATAAAGTCGCTTTGGGTAATGGGCATTATTTACATCACTTCATCAAAGCTTTAAATAATACCAATAATTAAGTTATGTTACTGAAAATACTCAAGCTAGAAATCTCTAGGTCTTTTCAGTTAATCAGGTGTACAAGTTATGGATTTTGAATTGATTATAAAGATGCCTGTTATCAGGCCAATTATTGCTAGGCCGATCAAAGGTGGTAACAAGTGGGGACAAACCTATGTGAACGATTCACGCTAGACTGATGATAAAGATAATATGATAATTTTTTTTAAGATACTCTGTAAAAGTAGGGCGATCGCTTTTTGAAAATAGCAAAATATTATAAGTTGTACAGATTTTTAAACCATATTAAAAATGTCTGTGCCTAATTTTATCTGCTAAATCAGAAAAAGTTTTTCTAAATTCATTTTGCTTTTTTTGATTAGCTCCTAATACTACGCCTTTCTGGTCTAATTGTTCAGGTGTTAACGCATAAACAGGTGTACTGTGTTCCTGCGATAGAGCAA